>NZ_SMLD01000082.1:0-40570 GCF_004352805.1 Nonomuraea mesophila | reverse complement strand
CCCCCGCCACGGCGGCGGCCGAGGTCCGCGGGTTCGTCGACGCGCACAGCCACCTGTTCTCCTACGAGGCCTTCGGCGGGCTGCTGATGTGCGGGCGGCCCTTCCACGCGCGGGGCCCGGAGAAGGCCCTGACCGACTGCGCCGACCACCACCCGAACGGCGAGCTGGCCTGGTACGAGAACCTCACCCGCACCGGCTCGCCGGCCGGCACCCACGACCCGGTCGGCTGGCTGGCCCACCTTCCGCGACTGGCCGGCGCATGACTCCCTGACCCACCAGCAGGCGTACCACACGTGGGTGGAACGCGCCTGGCGCGGCGGGCTGCGCATCATGATCAACCACCTGGTCGCCAACCGGCAACTCTGCGTGATCTACCCGTTGAAGCGGACCGCCTGCGACGAGATGGCCTCGATCCGGCGGCAGGCCGAGCGGGCCCGCGGGTTGCAGGACCACATCGACGCCGAGCACGGAGGCCCGGGGCGGGGCTGGTTCCGCATCGTGCGCGACCCCGCCGAGGCCAGGCAGGTCGTCGAGGCCGGCAAGCTCGCCGTCGTCCTCGGCATCGAGACCTCCGAGCCGTTCGGCTGCCGCACCCTGCTCGGCATCCCCCGCTGCACCGAAGCGCAGATCGACCGAGGGCTCGACGAGGTGCACGCGCTCGGCGTGCGCAGCATGTTCGTCTGCCACAAGTACGACAACGCGTTGTGCGGCGTACGCTTCGACTCGGGCATCCAGGGCACCATCGTCAACCTGGGCAACCTGCTCAGCGGCGGCTCGTTCTGGCAGGCCCGCACCTGCACGGGCCCGGCGCACGACAACCCGATCGACCCGGGCGGCGTCCTGCCCGATCCGATCGCCGGCCTGCTCCCGCCCGGCGTCTCCCTGCCGCTCTATCCGCCCGCCCCGCACTGCAACACCAGGGGACTGACCGCGCTCGGCGAGCACATGATCAGGGGCATGATCGAGCGCGGCATGCTGGTCGAGATCGACCACATGAGCGTGAAGGCCACCGGGCGCGCGCTCGACCTGCTCGAAGCCGCCCGGTACCCGGGCGTGATCTCCTCCCACAGCTGGACCGACCCGCACTATTTCGAGCGGGTCTACGCACTCGGCGGCATGATCACCCAGTACGGGCACGACTCCGAGCACTTCGTCGCCGAGTGGGCCCGCACCGAGCCGCTCAGACGGCAGCACGGGATCGCGGGCTACGGCTACGGCCTGGACGTCAACGGGATGGGGCGGCTGTCGGGGCCGAGGGCCGGCAACGCGGCCGACCTCGTGACGTACCCGTTCACGTCTCACGTCCTTCGACGGCGGCGACAGCCTCGACCGGCTGCGCACCGGCGAGCGGGTCTGGGACGTCAACACCGACGGGGTCGCCAACTACGGCCTGGTGCCGGACTGGATCGAGGACATGCGGATCATCGCCGGCGACGAGATCGTGCGGGACATGGCGGCGGGAGCCGAAGCGTACCTGCGGATGTGGGAGGCGGCGAATTCCGGTCGATCAACGACCTGAAATATCAGTACAATCCCGGCCTTATGAGGCTGACACAAGTGTTCACTCCCGTGCTCGCCACGGCGCTCGGCGCCGTGCTCACCGCCGGGTTGGTCACCGGATGCCAGCCCGGGGGGCCATCGTCGCCGCAAGCCGAGAAAGAGAACGCGCCCACCCGGTCCGAGCAGGTCAAGCAGACGACCACGCCGGCCACCGTCCCCCCTGACCAGGTCCTGGCCGGCCGGGAAGGGACACTGGACGGCCACACGTTCAAGGTGGAGATCGTCCAGCTGATCCGCAGGGAGCGGTTCGCCGACCTCACCTTCACCGCCACGGTGACCAAGGACGGCGGCGGACTCGGGTGGCAGGTGAACAACGCCTTCTCGGCCGTTCCCCAGCAGAACCCGACCGTGGACGGCGTCTACCTGGTCGACGTCAAGAACGCCAAGAAGCACCTCGTGGCGAAGGACAGCGAGGACAAGTGCGTGTGCAGCCGGATCGGGGCGCTGTTCCTCAAGCAGGACCAGAGCGCCGTCTTCTCCGCCACGTTCGCCGCGCCGCCCGCGGACGTGGGCTCGGTGGACGTGCACATTCCCAACGTGGGGACCTTGGCGAATGTACCGATCAGCTAGCGCGCTGGCCCTGTCGCTGCTCGTGGCGCTCACACCTGCCCCCTCACCCTCGGCGCCCGTCCAGGTGCCCGTGGAAGGAGGGCAGCCCGCCACCGCGCCGGTGCTCGACATCAGCGGCAAGATCCTCGACATCAGCGGTAAGATCCTCGACATCTCCGAGCGGATCTCCAACCTCGACGAGTCGGTGACCGACGAGACCAGCGGCAGGGAACGTACGATCACGGTGGCCGCCGACGTGCTGTTCGCCTTCGACAAGGCCACGCTGACCGGCAAGGCCGCGAGCCGGCTTGAGCAGGCGGCCGAGCTGCTCAAGGCCGAGGCGGCGGGCGAGCCGGTGACGATCGACGGCTACACCGACGCCAAGGGCTCCGGCTCCTACAACCTGGAGTTGTCGCGCAAGCGGGCGGAGGCGGTGCGCGACGCGCTCGGCAAGCTGGCGCCGGGAACCGGCTTCACCGTGACCGGCCACGGCGAGGCCGACCCGGTCGCACCCAACGCCCTGCCCGACGGGGGCGACAACCCCAAGGGCCGCGCCAAGAACCGCAGGGTGGAGATCGGCTTCACCCGCTGAACCCGGCTCACATCCCCGCGGTGAGCCGGGCCACCACCCGCATCTTGTTCATCGCGTCCAGCGCCGCCACCTTGTACGACTCGGCCAGCGTCGGGTAGTTGAACACCGCGTTGACCAGATAGTCGACCGTGCCGCCGCAGCCCATGACCGTCTGCCCGATGTGCACCAGCTCCGTCGCCCCCGTGCCGAACACGTGCACCCCGAGCAGCCGCCGGTCCTCCGGCGAGACGAGCAGCTTCAGCATGCCGTACGAGTCGCCGATGATCTGGCCCCTGGCCAGCTCGCGGTAGCGGGAGATGCCCACCTCGAACGGCACCTTCTCGCGGGTCAGCTCGTCCTCCGACCTCCCGACGAAGCTGATCTCGGGGATGGTGTAGATCCCGATGGGCGGCAGGTCCTCCATGTCGCCGACCGGCTCGCCGCACGCGTGCTGGGCGGCCAGCCGGCCCTGCTCCATGGACGTGGCCGCGAGGGCGGGGAAGCCGATCACGTCGCCGACCGCGTAGATGTGCGGCACCTCCGTGGCGTAGTCGCCGTCCACCGAGATCCGGCCGCGGTCGTCGGCGGTCAGGCCCGCGGCCTCCAGGCACAGCTCGGCCGTCTTGCCCTGGCGGCCGGCGGAGTACATCACGCAGTCGGCCGGGATCTTCTTGCCGCTCTCCAGCAGGGTGAGCGCGCCGCCGGGACGCCGCTCGACGGCGGCGACGTTCTCGCCGAACCTGAAGGTCACCGCCAGGTCGCGCAGATGGTATTTCAGCGCCTCCACGATCTCCAGGTCGCAGAACTCCAGCATGCGGTCGCGCCGCTCGATCACCGTCACCTTCGTGCCGAGCGCGGCGAACATGGAGGCGTACTCGATGCCGATCACCCCGGCGCCCACCACGACGAGCGTCTCCGGCACCCGGTCGAGGTGGAGGATGGCGTCGGAGTCGATGACCGTCCTGTCGTCGAACTCGACGCTCGACGGCCGGGCCGGCGACGTGCCGGTGGCGATCACGATCTTCTCGGCGGTGATCTTCGTCTCCTTGCCCTCCTCGTGGACGACGCCGATCGTGTGCGCGTCGAGGAAGCGGCCCGTGCCCTGCAGCACCGTCACCTTGTTGCGGGCCAGCTGGCTGCGGATGACCTGGATCTCCCTGCCGATCACGTGCTGCGTGCGCATGCCGAGGTCGGCGACGGTGATCTCCTCCTTGACGCGGTAGCTGGCGCCGTACAGCTCGCGCTGGTTGAGGCCCGTGAGGTAGAGCACCGCCTCGCGCAGCGTCTTCGACGGGATCGTGCCGGTGTTGATGCACACGCCGCCGATCATGTGCCGCTTCTCGACTATCGCTACGTTCTTGCCTAGTTTCGCCGCCGCGATCGCGGCCTTCTGCCCACCCGGCCCGGAACCCAGGACCACCACATCGAAATCCGCCACACCGACCAGTCTGGGGGTGGGGCAGCGGTGGGAAAAGCCCTTCCTGCAAGACTTCGTCGTATGATGCGCGCATTCTGCCAGGTAGACGTCTTCACCGCCGTTCCCTACCGCGGCAATCCGCTGGCCGTGGTGCTCGACGGGGAAGGGCTGAGCACCGAGGAGATGCGGCGCTTCGCCGCGTGGACCAACCTGTCCGAGACCACCTTCCTGCTGCCGCCGGCCGCTCCGGAGGCCGACTACCGGGTACGGATCTTCACCCCGACCGGCGAGCTGCCCTTCGCCGGGCACCCCACGCTCGGCACCTGCCACGCCTGGCTGGAGGCCGGGGGAGTACCGCGCGAGGACGGCGGGATCACGCAGGAGTGCGAAGCGGGGCTCATCCGGTTGCGCAGGACGGACGCCGGGCTCGAATTCCAGGCGCCGCCGCTGCTGCGCTCCGGCCCCGTGGAGGACGAGCTCGTCGAGCGGCTGGCCGAGGCCCTGCGGATCCCCAGGGACGACATGGTCGACGTCGAGTGGGCCGACAACGGACCCGGATGGGTGGCGGTGCTGCTCGCCGACGCCGAGGCCGTCCTCGCGGTCCGGCCCGGCCCGGTGCCGCACGACGTCGGCGTGGTGGGGCCGTACCCGGAGGGCTCGCCGTGCGCCTTCGAGCTACGGGCCTTCACCCCGGTCCACGGCACCACCGTGGAGGACCCCGTCACGGGCAGCCTGAACGCGTCGGTGGCGCAGTGGCTGCTGCGGACCGGCCGGGCCACGGCGCCGTACGTGGCGAGCCAGGGCACCGCGCTCGGACGCGCCGGACGGGTGCACGTCTCCACCGGCGAGCGGGGCGAGGTCTGGGTGGGCGGCGCGGTCGTCACCTGCGTCAGCGGGCGGGTCGTGTTGTGAACCTGACCTCGTCACCCGGCCTCAGCTGCGCGGCCACCGCCAGGTCGGCCGCCGTCACGACGGCGATCACCGGGTAGCCGCCCGTCGGGGGATGGTCGGCGAGGAAGACGATCGGCTGCCCGCTCGGAGGCACCTGCACGGCCCCGGCGACCATGCCCTCGCTCGGCAGCTCGCCCTCCTTGGCGCGTACCAGCTCGGGGCCGTTCAGCCGCACCCCGACGCGGTTGCTGTCCTGGCTCACGACGTACGGCCCCGCACACAGCGCCGCCGGCGCCTCGGGCGTGAACCAGTCGTCGCGCGGCCCCTGCAGCACGCGCAGCACGGCGGGCCTCGGCCCGGGCAGGGGCGCGAGGTCGGCGACGATGCCGCCCTCCGGCGGGCCGACCGGCAGCAGCGTCCCGGCCCGCAGCGGTTCGGGGCCGAGCCCCGACAGCGAGTCGGTCGATCGGCTGCCGAGCACCGGCGCGACGGCGATCCCCCCGCGCACGGCCAGATAGGTGCGCAGCCCCCACGCGGGTGTGCCCAGCCGCAGCTCCGCGCCCGCGGGCACCCAGAACGGCACCCCCATACCGGCCCGCGCGCCGGCCCGCGCGCCCGCACTCCCGGCGTCCTCCCGCCGGCCCGCCGCGGGCCGGCCTGGGGCGACCGTCGCCGTCAGCGGGGCTCCGGCCAGCGCCACCCATCCGCCGTCGTGGAAGCGGACCCATGCCCCGCCGAACGTCAGCTCGATCCCCGCCAGGCCCTCCGCGTTGCCCACGAGCCGGTTGGCCAGCCGCAGGCTCGGCGCGTCGGCCGCCCCCGAGCGGGGCACGCCGAGGTGGGCGTGACCGGGCCGCCCGAGATCCTGCACGGTCGCGTACGGACCGGGCGCCAGCACCTCGATCATCACGTGCCCGTGGCCTCACTCCGTCCGGCGGGCATGGTCGCCATCTGCCACCCTCTTCCTCACCTGGCCCTGGTCGCCGTCCTCCCGCCACCCGTCCTCAGGACGGCGGGGCCTCCTCGCGTACGAACCGCACGCGCATGCCCGGCCGGAACAGCGACGGAGGGTCGGCCGTGACGTCCCACACTCGCACGGACGTGCGCCCGAGCAGCCGCCACCCGCCGGGCGACGCGGTCGGATAGACCGCGGAGTAGGGGCCCGCGATCGCCACGGACCCGGCGGGCACCGACGTGCGCGGCGTGTCGAGCCTGGGCGTCTCCAGTACGGGGTCGAGCCCGGTGAGGTAGGCGAACCCGGGGGCGAACCCCAGCCACCCCACCACCAGCTCGCGCTCGCAGTGCCGGGCGACCACCTCGTCCGTGCCGATGCCGGCCAGCGCCGCCACGGAGCCGAGGTCGGCGCCGTCGTAGACCACGGGGATCGTCACGACGGGCCCCTCGGCCGCCCCGGCGCGGGCCTTGCCGCGTTCCTCGGCGACGACCATGGCCAGCCGGTCGCGCAGCCGCGCCTGATCCGCGCCCGGTGCCACCACGAGCACGGTCGCGGGCCCCGGCACGATCTCCGCCACGCCGGCGGGCCGGTCCGCCCGCAGCGCCGCGTCCAGCCGGTGCGACAACTCCAGCGAGCCCGTCTCCACGAGCAATCCGTGCTCCCCGGCCCTGCGGATCACGTGAACGCCTGCAGGACGACGCCGGCCGCCAGCAGCGCGTCGCGGACTCCCTGGGCCAGACGGACCGCGTCAGGCGTGTCTCCGTGGACACAGATGGAACGGGCGGCCAGCGGGACGGAACTCCCGTCGGAGGCCGTCACCGAGCCCTCCACGGCCATCTGGCGGGCACGGGCCGCCACCACGACCGCGTCGTGGATGACCGCGTCCGGCTCCCTGCGCGGCACCAGCATCCCCGTGGGGGTGTAGGCGCGGTCGGCGAACGCCTCGCTCACCGTCGGCACGCCCGCGACCGCCGCCACGCCGTGCACGACCGAGCCGGGCAGCGTCAGCACCGGCAGCGAGGGGTCGTAGTCGGCCACCGCGTCGATCACCGCCCCGGCCTGCACCTCGTCGCGGCAGATCCGGTTGTAGAGGGCGCCGTGGGGTTTGACGTAGGACACCCGGCCGCCCATCGCCCTGGCGATGCCGTCGACGGCCGCGAGCTGGTAGAGCACCTCGGCGCAGAGCTCCTCCGGCTCGAGGTCCATCTCCCTGCGCCCGAAGTGCGCCCGGTCGCGGTAGGACACCTGTGCCCCGATCGCCACGCCGCGGTCGACGGCCGCCGCGCACGTGCGCCGGATGGTCACCGGGTCACCCGCGTGGAAACCGCAGGCCACGTTGGCGCTCGTGACGATGTCGAGCAGCGCCAGGTCGTCGCCGAGCTGCCAGATGCCGTAGCCCTCGCCGAGATCCGCGTTGAGGTCGATCACCATGGCACCATCATGGCGCTTCACGGCTCGCGCGGTGCGACGAACAAGGTCTGAGTAGCAGTCCCGACCTCGCCATTCTCGTCATAAAGGGTCGAACGGGTCAGCCCGCGACCGGCCGGGCCGAGCACGGTGGCCGACTCCATGCAGATCCACTCCGTTTCGGGCGACCGGAACAGGGAGATCGTCAGGTCCACGTTCACGAACAGGTGCGTGGCGAAGTCGATGGCGAGGCTGATGCCGTTGCCGCTGTCGGCGAACACCGCCAGGCGCTCCAGCGGGGTGATCTCCTCGCCCTCGACCAACGGCACGCCGACCCGGCCCCAGACCGTGGCCGGGCCGGGGGCCAGGGGGCTGCCGGTGACGAAACGCCAGTCGAGCGCCCTGCCGTACCCGAAGCCGGAGGTCAGCCACGAGCGCGCGTGCTCCTGCGAAGGGGGCGGGACCGGCGCCGGCGGTTTGCCCGCAGGCGTGGCGGGCGTGCCGGCCTCCCGGATGCGCCAGGCGCTCGCCCTGGCGAACTCGCGGCCACCGGAGCTGACGCTGGCCGACAGGCACTGCACGCGCTTGCCGTCACGGGCCACCCCTGTCTCGATCCGCAGCTCGGCCACGGGCACGGGCGCGAACACGTCGACCACCAGCCTCGACAGCTGCAGCCCCGGCCGCGGGGCCGTGCGCGCCAGCTCGTGCACGATCAGGGCGGTGACGGGCCCCATGTGCTGGGAGCCGGGATCCCACGGGCCCTGGGTGTGCTCCGAGGCGCGGTAACGGCCTTCGCCGGTGCGGCTGTACATTGCCATAGAACGAAATTCTATGGCGAGCTAGATCTCGTCGGGAATGTCGGCGATGTCGTCGAGAGCCGCCGCGAGCTCCTCCGGGTCGCCGCCGATCCGCTCGGCGATCTCGATCAGCACGTGGAGCACGTCGTGGCGGTCGTGCCCGAGGTCGAGCAGGCGCTGCGCGGCCTCCCACAACTGCGGCGGATCGCCCTCCCACAGCCGGGTGGCGATCTCCTCGTGCCAGGCCAGGTGCTCCTGGTCGATGGTGCCGCCGTGGTCGATCTCGAGCAGCGTGCGGCGGTCGCCCTCGTCGGCGGGGTTGAGGTGGTCGAGGTCGATGTCGCCGTGCGTGCCCTGCAGGAAGGGAAAGGCGAAGACCCGCCTGGCCAGCGCCGACAGGTCGCCGTCCGGCAGCAGGCGCTCCAGCAGCGGCCGGTCGAGGCCGAACGACGTCGGGTCGCGGTAGGCCTCGGGGAACTTGCCGATGGCCTCCCACACCGCGTCGAGCGTGGCCTTCAGCCCCTGCTCGGGCAGCGCCGTGCGCTGGGCGGCGAAGCGCACCCAGGCCGCCAGCACGTGCGGCATCGCCTCCTGCTCCGCCACGCTCAGCATCACCTTGCGCGGCAGCCAGTCGAGCAGGAACGTCTCGCACTTGGTGGGGCTGACCCGCAGCGGCCGGTTGAAGTCCTGCTCGCAGCCGTAGTCGATGATGTGGTCGGCGCAGCGCGAGGCGGCCGAGGGGTCGGACAGGTGCTCGGCCGCGTCGGAGGCCAGGAACTCCGCCGCCAGCATGGCCCGCCGCTCCCTGCTGTAGGGGGCCTCGATGTGCAGTGGCGCCGGCCGTTTGCGCCCGGGCGGCAGCGCCTTCAACCGGGCCCTGGCGAACGCGTGGTAGGCGCTGTAGCTGTCGCTCACCGGCGGCGGGGTCTTCGGCTCCTTCGTGGCCTTCATCGCCGACTCCAGCAGGGCCCTCGCCTGCTCCGGCTGGATCTCCTCGAACAGCAGCATCGGATTGCCCGCCGCCTCGGCCCTGGCCTGCTCAAGCAGCTTGTCGACCTGCGAGGAGACCCAGGCGTCGCGGGTCATGCCGCTCATGTTGTAGTCGACGACCATGACGAGCGCGTGACGGTCGGCCGGGGTCTGGCCGTCGTTCCACCGGTAGGAGAAGGTGCAGATCACCGTGTCCTGGTCGCCGTAGGCGTCGCGGGAGACGTAGCAACCCGCCGGTTTCACCGCGCCCACCCGGTCGGCCCAGCCCGGCCTGGCCACCCCCGACTCCATCATGGCGAGCGCCGCGCCCTCGGCCTTGGCGCCCTGGCGGGCCGTGCCGAGGTAGGCCAGGCACATCAGGAGGGTCAGCGAGGCCGGCGTGCCGGCCTTGGCCGCGTAGTCGACCAGCCCTTCACCGAGAACCTGCTCCACGTCGCCGCCCCTGACCCGCCGGCCCCACCAGGCCCCGATCATGTCGGAGACCATCAGCTCCGCGTCCAGGGGAGTGCGGACGGCCAGCAGCTCCCGAGCCGCCTTCACCATCTCCTTGAACACGTCGTCGGGCGGAGTGCTCTCCCGGGGATCTCGTCGGTGTCGGCGCACGCCCTCACTCTCTCGTATTCCAGGCGCGAACGGTGCGGAGAACACGGCCCGGTGACCTCGATGTTATCGGAGGGTCATGCCGGTGACCCGCCTCCGGCGTCCTGCGGCAACGCCGCAGGACGCTCGCGACGGCACGTCAGCGGGAGTTCCGCGGTGGAGGCGCGGAGTTCACGATCGCGAGCAGGTGCTCGCGGGCGATGCGTTCCACGATCTCCGGGGTCGCGGCGACACCCAGATGCTGCGCACACGCGCACACGTCGGCCACGCAGCGGTCGATCGTGTCCACGGGTACGGTCAGGAACTCTTCGGCCAGCCTGAGACTGACCGGTTCGCGCAGGAACCGTGTGGCCAGAGCGAGCATAGGAGTGAGATTCCTCTGGATGCCCAGGGGCAAACCCCTAGGAACGTCTGCAGGGCGACTTGCGCTCTCATTCCACCCTTTCTCGGACGGGTGTCAAGCCTCCACGACGCCTGTGTTCACTTCACCCGGGGCCCTTTCATGCGAAGCTGTCTCCATGCGCATCCAGCTCGCCCAGCGGAGCGAGGCAGACGAGCTCCTCGGCCGCAGCCCGCTCGCCCTGCTCGTCGGCATGCTGCTCGACCAGCAGGTCCCCATGGAGTGGGCGTTCACGGGGCCCTACACCATCTCGCAGCGGCTCGGGCACGACCTCACCGCCGAGGAGCTCACCTCCTACGATCCGGAGGAGTTCGCCGCGCTGCTGGCGCAGCAGCCGGCCGTGCACCGCTATCCCAAGGCGATGGCCGGGCGCATCCAGCAGCTCGCGGCCCACCTGGTCGAGCACTACGACGGCCGGCCCGAAAGGATCTGGGAAGAGGCCGCCGACGGCAAGGACGTGTTCAAACGACTGAACGCCCTTCCGGGATACGGCAAGCAGAAGGCCCAGATCTTCTTGGCATTGCTGGGCAAGCAGCTGGGGGTGCAGCCGTCAGGCTGGCGGGAGGCGGCCGGGCCCTACGGCGAGGAGGGTGCACAAAGGTCGGTCGCCGACGTGGTCGACGCCGACAGCCTGAGCCGGGTGCGCGCCGCCAAGCAAGAGGCCAAGCGCGCGGCCAAGGCCCGATAGCCGTGGCGGGCAAGTGTCCCGGCGATCGGGCGCGGTAACCTGATCTTGCTGCGCAAAGTGGAGCGACTTTGACAGGATGCGTAGACCCTAGAGGCGACCGGGCACGGGCAGGGGCTTCCGTCCGCGCGTGCCCATCGCCGATGATGTACTGCAGGATCCGGTCGCCCGGAGCTGCGCTACGCCGATACACGACTATGGAGATGTGCCGCGTGGGAGACCCTGGCACGCGACGGAGGTGCGGACCATGAGCGCCGAGACCTCCGTTCCCCGTCCCCGGGAGTCGGATGTGGACATCTCAGACTCCGCCCTCTTCAAGGGCATGCTCTCGGAGGCGGAGTTCGCCTTCGCGTTCTTCGATGCCGACGGCCGCGTCCAGCGGGTCAACGACGTCTTCAGCGACGTCGTCGGCGTGCCCGCGGAGCGCATGGCGGGCCGGCAGCCCGTCGAGGTGCTGGCCGCCGACCTGAGCCAGATCATCACGCACGCCGTGCAGGCCGTCATCGAGGGCGACGCGCCCGTCACCGAGGGCCGCGTACGCGTGCGGTCGGCCGAGGGCGACACCCGGCAGTGGTCGCTGTCGTTCTCGCCGGTCCACGACGACGCCGGCGAGCTGCGGGCGATCGCCCTGATCGGGCTCGACGTGACCGAGAGCCGCCAGACCGAGGAGGCGCTGCGCCGCAGCGAGGAGCGCTACCGCTCGCTGGTCGAGGCGCAGTCCCAGCTGGTGTGGATCACCTCGCCCACGGGCGCGGTCGTCGAGGACGCGCCGCAGTGGCGCGCCATCACCGGCCAGGGCCTGGAGGAATACCTCGCCAACGGCTGGCTGGACGTCGTGCATCCGGACGAGGTCCAGCAGACCGAGGAGGCCTGGAGGGAGGCGCTGCGCGGCCGCACCATGTTCGAGTGGAACTACCGCGTGCGCACCCGGGCCAGCGGCTACCGCCACTTCGAGGTGCGGGCCGTGCCGATCATCCGCCACGGCCGGGTCGTCGAGTGGGTCGGCGCCAACACCGACGTCACGCCGCAGCGCGAGGCCGAGGAGATGCGCGGCAGGCTGACCGACCAGCTCGGCGCGGCCGCCCTGCGCACGGCCCGGCTGCAGGGCGCCACCGCGATACTCGCCGAGGCGCTGACGGTCGAGCAGGTGGTGCAGGTCATCATCGACGTGGGCCGCACCGCCCTGGCCGCCGACCGCTCGGCGGTGGCGCTCCTCGACACCGACAGGGCCGCGCTCAAGCTGATCAACGGTGAGGGCGTGCCCGAGGCGTCCGGCCCGTCCGGCGAGGAGATCCCGCTGTCCAGCTCCAGCGTGATGACCATGGCGGTCAACAGCCGCAGGCCGGTCTTCGCGGAGTCTCCCGAGTCGCTGAGGGCCCAGCTGCTGGAGGCCGGCGGCGACGAGGAAGTCCTCGGCAACTACCTCGCCAACAGCGACGAGCGCGCCTGGGTGGGGCTGCCGCTGCTGGCGGCCGGACGGGCTTTGGGAGCGCTCCGATTCTCCTTCACCAGGCCCCAGAAGATCTCCCAGGAGGACGGCGTCTTCCTGGAGGCCCTGGCCGGCCAGTGCGCGCTCGCGGTCGAGCGGGCCACGCTGTTCGAGCGTGAGCACCGCACCGCCGAGACGCTGCAGCGCAGCCTGCTGCCCGACCGCCTGCCGGTCGTCAAAGGCCTCGTGCTGGCCCAGCGCTTCCGCTCGGGCAGCCGCCACGTCCAGGTCGGCGGCGACTGGTACGACGCGTTCGTGCTGCAGGACGGGCGTGTCGCCGCGGTGGTCGGCGACGTCATGGGCAAGGGCGTCAAAGCAGCCGCCGGCATGGGCCGCATCCGCAACGCCATGCGGGCGCTGGCGCTGACCAACCCGCCGCCCGCGGCCGTGCTCACCGGCCTCGACCGGGTCTTCGAGGCCACGGAAGAGGAGGAGCAGGTCACGACCCTGGCCTACATGGTCGTCGAGCCCGTCACCGGCGAGGGCACGCTGGCCATGGCGGGACATCCGCCGCCCGTGCTGGTTTCGCCACAGGGCACGGCGATCCTGTGCGACGCCGAGCCCGGCACTCCGCTAGGCTGGCCGACCAGCCGCAGGCAGTTCCGGTTCGTGGTGCCGCCCGGCCATACCGCCGTGCTCTACTCCGACGGACTCGTGGAGAACAGGAAGCGCGGGCTGGATGCCGGTCTCGCAGAGATTTGCAGTGTTGTGACCGAAGCGCCGCCTGAGGTCGTGAGCAGTCCGCATATGTTGCTGGACTTCCTGGTTGACCGGATGTTGTCTGGATATGAACAAGATGATGACGTTACCGCGCTAGCAATTCACGTGCCGCCAGCCACGAAGAGTGACTGAATGAATCAGTCATAACGGTTGCTTTCGGGTATCGGTGCCCCGCTTACGTACGCACTACTGTCTCGGTCGGCCTAGGGTGGAGGTCAACCGCCGGGAGGTGGCCGTATGGAGTGCGGGGTCGTGCCACAATGCTGTGCAGGTCCGTCGCGGTCCGCACGGCCTCACCGATCTCCGAGAGAGGCAACAGCCCCCCAGCGGGCATCTGGGTCCATTGTCGCCACGCGTTCGTTCGAGAGGTGTTCGTGTCGCCTGCAAGTTCGACTCGCTCGAAGCCACAAGAGCTGAACGAGCCCGTCATTCAGCGACTGCTCGAGCGTGGGCGCTCGCAGGGTTTCCTCGAGTCTGAGGATGTCCGTCAGGCCTTCGAGGAGGCGGACATCCCCATGTCGCACGCCGCCGCGTTCTTGCGGAACCTCAGCAAAGAGGGCGTGACCGTGGTGGTGACCGCCGCGGATTCGGCTGCGCCGAAGAAGTCTCGTGGTCCAGCAAAGCGCCGCACCGCCGCCCCCGTCAAGACCAAGACGGCGGCGGCCGCCAAAGAGCAGCAGCCCGAGACCGTGACCGCGGTCGTGGGCACCGCTGAAGCCGAGCCGGCCGCCAAGAAGGCGGCCCCTGCCAAGAAGGCCGCTCCGGCGGCGAAGAAGGCCGCGGCCGCCGCCGCCGCCAAGAAGGCCGAGCCGAAGGGCGCTGGGCCTGCCGAGACCAAGCCGAAGGCATCCGACGCCCCGCGGGCCGACGGGGACGACGAGGACATCGAGCTCGACGGCGACGTGGAGCTGGACGAACTCGAGGACATCGAAGTCGACGACGAGGAGATCGTCGCCGAGGGAGACTCCGACGCGGAGGGTGACTCCGACTCCGACGACGAAACCGAGGAGCCCAAGGCCGCCGAGGCCACTGTGGAGAAGACCGAGGAAGAAGTCCTCATCCTCTCCGACGACGACGATGACGCCCCCGTGGCGCAGGTCGCCGCCGCCGGTGCCACCGCCGACCCGGTGAAGGACTACCTCAAGCAGATCGGCAAGGTCCCCCTGCTCAACGCCGAGCAGGAGGTCGAGCTGGCCAAGCGCATCGAGGCCGGCCTGTTCGCCGAGGAGCAGCTCGGCGGCGGCGAGTCCGAAGGGCTGCCCGTCGACGTCAAGGCCGAGCTGGAGTGGATCGCCGAGGACGGCCGTCGCGCCAAGAACCACCTGCTGGAGGCCAACCTCCGGCTCGTGGTCTCGCTGGCCAAGCGCTACACCGGCCGCGGCATGCTGTTCCTCGACCTGATCCAGGAAGGCAACCTGGGCCTGATCAGGGCCGTCGAGAAGTTCGACTACACCAAGGGCTACAAGTTCTCCACCTACGCCACGTGGTGGATCCGGCAGGCGATCACGCGCGCCATGGCCGACCAGGCGCGGACCATCCGCATCCCGGTCCACATGGTCGAAGTGATCAACAAGCTGGCCCGGGTTCAGCGGCAGATGCTGCAGGACCTCGGCCGCGAGCCCACGCCGGAAGAGCTGGCCCGCGAGCTCGACATGACGCCCGAGAAGGTCGTCGAGGTCCAGAAATACGGCCGCGAGCCCATCTCCCTCCACACCCCGCTGGGCGAGGAGGGCGACAGCGAGTTCGGCGACCTCATCGAAGACTCCGAGGCCATCGTCCCGGCCGACGCCGTCAGCTTCACGCTGCTCCAGGAGCAGCTGCACTCCGTTCTCGACACGCTGTCGGAGCGGGAAGCGGGCGTCGTGTCGATGCGCTTCGGGCTCACCGACGGCCAGCCGAAGACCCTCGACGAGATCGGCAAGGTTTACGGGGTCACCCGTGAGCGCATCCGCCAGATCGAGTCGAAGACCATGTCCAAGCTGCGCCACCCGTCACGCTCCCAGGTCCTGCGCGACTACCTGGACTGACGCGACCGCATCCGCACACCCCGCCGCCCCACCCGGACCCGTCCGGGCGGGGCGGCGGCGTTTCCTCGGGGCGTGCGGCCCGCAATCCGAGGGCCCAGGTGTCTCTGAGGTGTGTGGTACGCATCTCCCGGCCGCCCGGCATGCAAGCTTCGTCCGGCCGCTCCATGTGCACGTTGTTAAGCGCCTGGTTCGCCTGGCATGTACACCCCCTAGCACCTGGCCCGGGCCGGCATGCACGTCGTGCAGTCAAGTGGTCGCTCGCTGTACATGCCTTGTGGGCGCTTGGTTCGCCTGGCATGTACATCTTGCAGTCGCCTGGCCGCCCGGTGTGCACACCCCGTAGGCACCGGCCTCCCGGTATACACACCTGTAGGCAACCGGCCCGCCCCGGCATGCACGCCATGTAGTCACGTGGTCGCCGGGCATACACACCCCGTACACATCCGGCCGCCCCGGGTCGGGTCGGGTGGTCGGAGGAGGTGGTCACGTGACGTGCACGTCCAGTGTCCAAGGGCGGCCGGCTCGGGTGGGCGGTACCGCTTCGACGCGGTAGCCGAGCGTGTCGAGCACCTTGGCCAGCTCTTCAGGGCTGGTGGGCGTGGTGCCCTCCCGCAGGAGCGCACGGGCGATCTCGCCTCTGGTCGCCTTGGCCATGTGGCTGACGACCTTGCCGTCCCTGAACACCCGGACCGTCGCCGAACGTCCGCCGGGCTGCCAGGCGCTCGCGTAGGTCGCCGACCGCAGATCCACCACCAGCCCCGGAACGCCGTCCAGCACCTTCGAGATCCGCGGCCGCCAGAACGTGCCCAGACCGCCGAGCGGAGGCAGGTTGACCCCCATGGACAGCCGGTAGGGCGGAATCCGGTCTGTGATCCGTACCACACCCCAGAGGCCGGAGAAGATCAGCACGGACTGCTCAGCCCGGCTCCATGCCTCATCGTCCAGAGTGCGCAGCCCGAGATTGTCGTACAACACGCCGGTGTAGAGGTCGGCGGCGGGCAACGTGGGAGCCGTCCTCAGCGCGAGGTTTCTGGCCAGTTCGCCCGCAAGTCCAGGCGTCAGGCCGAGCACGCCGATGGCGTCACGGCGCTTGGACGCGCGCACGAGCGCGTTCGTCACCCGCTTGCGGGAGCCGTCCAGGGCGGGGAACGACAACTCGCCGACCGGCGGGCCGCTGCCTTCCGCCGCCTTCCCCTCCGACGGCGGCAACAGAATCATCACAGTGCCCAGCCTAGGGGGAGGCTTCATTCTTTACGGCAGGCCAGGCCGCCCCCAGCCGCCGACCGTGGCTGGGCTCCGTCCAGGGAGACGCTCACCAGGTGGAGACGGCTGAGCGCCGCAACGGCGCCTGCTGGGCCGTCCGCTTCGCTGAATCGATGACCGTCGTCCGCCCTGTGGCGGTTGCCTGGAGATCCGTGGTTTTGTCCCGTCCGCGTTCCGGCCCATGTGGGCGGGGGTGGTTAGGCTGCGCGGGTGGAGTTCGACCTGCTGGTGCATGAGGCCTGGCCTGCCTACGAGCAGCGTGTACACGACGGGTGGGTGCTGCGGTACGCCGGGGGCGTGACCAAGCGGGCCAACTCCGTGCTCCCGCTGCACGCCCCTGCCGATCTCGGCGCCGCCATCGAGGCCGCTGAGGCGTTCTACGACACGCGCGGGCAGCGCTGTGTCTTCTCGCTGGGCCTCAAGGCCGCGCCCGGCCTGGACGAGGAGCTGGAGCGGAGAGGATATGAGCCGGCCGACCCTACCGTGATCATGACCGGGACGCCGGGATATGAGCCCGCGTACAAGGTGCGGATCGAGAATCGGCCGTGGCGGGGCTGGCTGGAGACGTGGTGGGCCGTGGACGGGCGTTACGGCGCGGGCCTCGAGGACGCGGAGCGCATCTGCACCGGGGTGCCTGCCTTGTATGCGGCGTACGAGGAGGACGGTGTGGCGCTGTCCGTCGGGCGGGGTGTGCCGCAGGGAGACACGCTGGGCGTCTACTGCATGGCCACGTTGCCCGGCGCCCGGCGGCGGGGGCTGGCGCGGGCGGTGCTGCGGGCCCTGGTGCGGTACGCGGGCACGGGCTCCGCCTACCTCGTCACCACCGCCAGGAACGAGGGAGCGCAGGCCCTGTATCGGGGCGAAGGGTTCGAGATCGCGGGAAGGTATCACTACCGGATGGCCGGAGCACCGGTCCGGCAGCGGACGTGACCGGCCGGTCCGCGCGAACCGTGCGACGACGCGGCCCTGTGAGAGGAGAAGGAGATCACGCTGATGAGGGCCGACGGCTTTCGCGCACTGTCTGTTCGAGCGGGGAGTGCGGCGGATGTGGAGCACCTCGTGAACCTTGACCCGGTCGCGGGATCCGACGGTGGTGAGCGGCACGCCGCCATCCAGCGTTGGTGTCGCGACGGTGCCGTCCTCGTGGCGGAGACGCCGGCCGGGCTCGCCGGCTACTGCGTGGTGGAGTACACCTTCTTCGAGCGGGGTTTCGTGACGATGCTCATGGTGGCCGAGCCCGCCCGGGGCCACGGCGTCGGCGAGCGGCTCCTGCGTGCCGCGGCAGCCTCATGCAGGACGGACAAGCTGTTCACCTCGACGAACCTGTCCAACCATCCCATGCAGCGACTGCTGCAACGGATCGGCTGGCGGTCGGTGGGGATGGTGCACGGTCTCGACGACGGTGATCCTGAGGTGTTCTACCTGTGCACGTCCGCCGGAGCTGCGGAGTAAGCCGGAACAGGTGGCGGCCGTCGCCCGGCTCCTCATGGCCCCGGACAGATCGGTATGGGGGGCACGTACGGATGAGACCGGGTGGGTGGCCGGCGTGGACGAGCATGGGGGGCCGCGATACTCGGCGTCGAGCCCCACCTGACGGCAGACTGGCCGGGAGCGCTGCTGACAGCCGGCAAGGCTGCAACGCCCGCTGGTTCGAGGACGACCCGGCCCTCCGCGGGGTCGCGTTGCTGCGGCCCTCGATGCGCAACGGACCCGGCCGGGCAGGTGAACGCCTGCTCGAACGGGTCCGGCAGGTCGTCGAGCCGGTCGACACCCTTGAAGGACGGCTCGGCCTGGAACGCCACGGCGGACGCCCCGTAGTGGGTGTCTCGTTCCGCGTCGCACAGCGCATCCTGGCCATGGCCGCCGCGATCTGGCACAACCACCGCACCGGCCAGCCCCTCACGCGATCCCTGATCGCATACGGCCATCAGGAATCACTCGTCCAGGCGGCGGCGCCCGCGGCCGTGAACGCAGCGCGGCGACCCCGGGCGTGCCCAGGGTCGCCGCGCTGCTATGCGCTATGTGGTTATCTCATCACGACCAGCGCCGGTCAGCGCTCGTCGTTAGGGGCAACTGTTGGGGTTTCGCTGAGTCGAGCCGACTCGTCCAGGATGTCGGCACCCTTTTCGCGCAGTGCTGCGATGTGCTGACGCCCATGATGGGCGCAGAACAACAGCTCCCCACCCACAGGCAGGGTCGCGCGAATGTAGGCCTGGGCACCGCAGCGGTCGCAGCGGTCGAGGGCCGTCAGCGGCTTAACGGGGGCGAGAGCTCCAGTCACGTATCGCCTTTCGGGTCACCCCCGCCGAAGCGAGGATCTGGCGTCAGTCACTTGGAACAACATCTAACCGGACGTGGACGTTCCCAACCGCCCCCTCTCTACGCCCAGAGCGGAATGTGTCCGAAAGTAATGATGATCAGCCGGTTGGTAACACCAAACGCGGCTCCATGGCAAGCTTGTACGCGCGCGTGCGGGAAGAACGGTAAGCTACGCACACGTGTTCGATCCCTAGACCCGGAGGAGCTGGAGTGACGCTAGTGGAGGCGGGTTACACGGCTCGTCACCTGTCGGTGCTTGAGGGCCTCGAGGCCGTCCGCAAGCGGCCCGGCATGTATATCGGGTCCACCGACAGCCGCGGGCTCATGCACTGCCTCTGGGAGATCGTGGACAACAGCGTCGACGAGGCGCTCGCGGGTCACTGCAACCGGATCGAGGTCGAGCTCTACGCCGACGGCTCCATCGAGGTGCGCGACAACGGCCGCGGCATCCCGGTGGACATCGAGCCCAAGAGCGGCCTGGCCGGCGTGGAGCTCGTCTACACGAAGCTGCACGCGGGCGGGAAGTTCGGCGGCGGCTCCTACGCCGCGTCCGGCGGCCTGCACGGCGTCGGCGCCTCCGTGGTCAACGCCCTGTCCTCACGGCTCGACGTGAAGGTCGACCTCGACGGCAGGGTGCACGAGATCAGCTTCCGCCGCGGTGTCCCCGGTGTCTTCGACGGAGAAGGGCCGACGGCCAAGTTCAAGAAGAAGTCCGGGCTGCGCATCGGCGAGAAGCTGCCGAAGAAGGTCACCGGCACGCGCGTGCGCTTCTGGGCCGACAAGCAGATCTTCCTGCCGGACGCCGAGGTCTCCCTCGACGAGATCCACGTGCGGCTGCGCCAGACCGCGTTCCTGGTGCCGGGGCTGACCCTGGCGGTCTATGACAGCAGGCACGAGGAGCGCATCGAGGAGGAGTTCCGCTTCGACGGCGGCATCTCCGAGTTCACCGAGTTCCTGGCCCGCGACGAGGCCGTCTGCGACGTGCTGCGCCTGCAGGGCTCCGGCCACTTCCACGAGACCGTGCCGGTCCTCGACGACCAGGGCCACATGACGCCCACGCAGGTGGAGCGCGAGCTGCTCGTCGACGTGGCGGTCCGCTGGGGCAAGGGTTACGAGTCGACCGTGCGGTCGTTCGTCAACGTCATCGCCACCCCCAAAGGCGGCACCCACCTGACCGGTTTCGAGCGCGGGCTGGTGCGCACGGTCAACGAGGTGCTGCGCGAGACGCGCCTGCTGAAGAACGGCGACGACCCGGTGACGAAGGACGACATCTCCGAGGGCCTGACCGGGGTGGTCGCCGTCCTCGTCCCCGAGCCCCAGTTCGAGGGCCAGACCAAGGAGGTGCTCGGCACCTCCGCGGCCACCCGCATCGTCTCCCACGTGGTCTCTCGCGAGCTCAGGGAGCTGTTCACCAACCCGCCGCGCGGCTACAAGCAGCCGCTCAGGGCCGTTCTGGAGAAGATCGTCGCGGCGGCCAAGGCCCGCATCGCCGCCCGTGAGCACCGCGACAACCAGCGGCGCAAGAGCGCGCTGGAAAGCTCCGCGCTCCCGGCCAAGCTGGTCGACTGCCGCAGCGACGACGTCGACCGCAGCGAGTTGTTCATCGTCGAGGGCGACTCGGCGCTGGGCACGGCCAAACTGGCCCGCGACTCGGAGTTCCAGGCACTGCTGCCGATCAGAGGCAAGATCCTCAACGTGCAGAAGGCCTCCGTGAGCGACATGCTCAAAAACGCCGAGTGCGCCGCCATCATCCAGGTGGTCGGGGCCGGTTCCGGACGCTCGTTCGACATCGAGGCGGCCCGCTACGGCAAGGTCATCCTGATGGCCGACGCCGACGTCGACGGCGCCCACATCCGCTGCCTGCTGCTGACCCTCTTCCACCGCTACATGCGGCCGATGGTGGAGGCGGGGCGCGTGTTCGCGGCGGTGCCGCCGCTGCACCGCATCGAGCTGACCAACCCCGGCAGGGGCAAGGAGAAATACATCTACTGCTACTCCGACGCCGAGTTGCAGAAGGTGCTGCGCGATCTGGAGCGGCGCGGCAAGCGCTGGAAGGACCCGGTGCAGCGTTACAAGGGTCTGGGCGAGATGGACGCCGACCAGTTGGCCGAGACGACGATGGATCCGCGCCACCGCATCCTGCGGCGGGTCCGCATCGAGGACGCCGAGGGCGCCGAGGGCATCTTCAGCCTGCTGATGGGCAGCGACGTCGCGCCGCGCCGCGAGTTCATCGTCAACAGCGCCGCCGAGGTGGATCGCGACCACATCGACGCATAACGCCCCGCGGCACGTCGGCAGGGGCGCTCGCGACAGGTGACTCGTCGCCGCCGTCGCTGACCGCCCAGCGGAGGATCACCGCTGGGCGGCGGCCGGAAGGAGGTGCGGGCTGCCTGAGGTCCTGCGAGGGCTCGGCTCTGGTCATCCTCTGGTCCGGCTCAAGAGGCACTCCTCGGGTCACGCATGAGGTCGGCTCGACGGGCGAGTGCGCGGTCGGCCGTGTTCGTCGTCGGGCTGCTGCTTCTGGTCCGTGGTGTGGTGGGCGGCGTCGCCTGGTGGGGGGCCGCGGACTGTACGTGCCGGGCTGCGTCGCGGGTCCCGTCCTGATCGTCCTGGTGAGCTTCCGGTCAGGCCGGCTGGGGCGGGAGGCGTTTCTTCGCGCCAATGACGTTCCGAGGCCGGCTGGTTCGAGGCTGACTGACCTCGGAGCGAGCGGCGACCATGGTGCTCCGGCCCGCTCAGGCCTCTGGAAGGGCGCTGGAGCATCGCTGAGAGGCAGAGTGGGGTTCCTGGGGTGTCTGGTGGTGGCGTGGCCGTAGGGACGCTTGGGGCGGCCGAGACCCCGGTGTGTGGGTGACGGCGGCGGTGCCGGGCGACGGCGACGGGTGATGCTGAGGGGGTTACGGCGGCGGCGGTGCCGGGCGACGGCGCGGGTGATGCTGAGGGGGTTACGGGAACGGGGACGGGTGATCGTCAGGCCGCTGTCGGGTGCGGTTTCGGGGCTGGGGTCAGCAGGCCGGTGTGCACGTCGTAGATCGCTCCGGCCACCGGCATGTTGTGCGGCAGGAACGGGGTGCTGCGGATCCGCATGAGGTCGTGGCGTAGCGCCTCGTCCTGGTCGGGCACGGTGTGGAACTCGAGGCTGCGGGTGTCGACTCCCTGTTCGCTGGTGAGCACGTGCACGTCGGAGTCCGTCACCTTGGACATGCCGCAGTCGGTGTGCGGCATCACCAGCACGCGGTCGACGCCCAGCAGGTAGACGGCGAGCACCAGAGTACGCAGCACGTCGTCCGTGACGCGGGCGCCGGCGTTACGCAGGATCTTGGCGTCGCCCGGTTCCAGGCCCAGCAGCCCGAGGGGGTCGATGCGGGAGTCCATGCAGGTCACCACGGCCAGCCCGCGGGCTGCCCGGCCGGTGAGGGTGGAGTTTCCGAACTCCTTGGCGAACTTCGCGTTGGCGGCGTACAGGTCGTCGAACGCTTTCATGACGACAAATATCCCTCACGCCCCGGAAAACATGCGCTCCGGGGGTCAGGAATGGCCCGACTTGGCAAACCTCCCACGAGCGCCCTTCGCTCTGCGTGATGATGTCGTAGCCGTATGTACGGGATCGAAGAAGGTTGCTCGTGAGTAGGTCAGAATCGCTTGCCGCGTTTCTCCGTGTTCAGGCCTGGCGTCGCCTCGACCGCGTGGAGTCCAACGACGACGGTCGCAACGCCAGGAGCGCGCTGGCGCTCCTCGACACCGCCGCCTACGCGGCCGGTCTGCCCGACGACGATCCGCTCATCCTCATGCTGGACGAGGCGGGTTGTTACGGGCCGCTGGGCTGCGAGGGGTTCGACCCGGGGGAGGCGGCCACCCGGCTGATCCGGCGCTGGGAGGGCGGCGAGCCGCACGAGTTGCTGCTCGCCATCCCGTCCGCCATCGCGGCCTCCGGCTGACGGCACGCCCGCGCCCGGGAGGGGGACGAGTGACTTTCAGACGGGGGCGTTGCCCGGCTTCCACTTGATGCCGCATCCGAGTGACGGGCGCTGCTCCTCCGGTACGGGGTCGCCCGCCAGCACGGCGTCGACGGCCGCCCGCAGGGACGCGCCGGTCACCGGCTCGGCGTTGCCCGGCCGGGAGCCGTCGAACTCGCCGCGGTAGGCGAGGCGCAGCTCCGCGTCATACAGGAAGAAGTCGGGTGTGCACGCCGCCCGGTAGGCCTTGGCCACCTCCTGGGTCTCGTCCAGGAGGTAGGGGAACGTGAACCCGGCCCGCTCCGCCTGCTCCGCCAGGTGTGTCGGGTCGTCGTCCGGGTAGTTCACGCTGTCGTTGCTGGAGATGGCGACGATCGACAGTCTCGCGCCGTAGTCGGCGGCCAGGGCGCCGATGCCGTGCTCGATGTGCCGTACGTAAGGGCAGTGGTTGGACAGGAAGATCACGAGCGTGGCGGGTGAGCCTTTGAGGTCTTTCAGAGAGACGCTGCCGCCATCGATGGCGGTCAGGTCGAAGGCCGGCGCGGGAGTGCCGAGCGGAACCATGAACGAGTTGGCAGCCATGGCACCATTCTTGTCTCCGATCGGCCATGCAAAACGGCCGGGAAGGTGAATTGATGAGCGGCATCGCGCAGTTCCGGACCATCGTGTTCGATTGCCCCGACCCCCAAGGACTTGCGCAGTTCTACTCGAACCTCCTCGGGTGGCCGATCACGTCCTCCGCGGAGGACTGGGTGGTGGTCAGCGACGGCGGGCCGCCCAGGCGGCTGGCCTTCCAGCTCGCCCCCGACCACCAGCCGCCCGCCTGGCCCGACCCGCACCACCCGCAGCAGATCCACCTCGACCTCGACACGGACGACATGGACGAGGCCGAGGCACAGGCCGTCAAGATCGGGGCGCGCAAGCACGAGCACCAGCCGTGCGAGGAGGACAGCTTCCGGGTGTTCCTCGACCCGGCCGGGCATCCGTTCTGCCTGTGCAGGCCCTGAACGACGCTCCCGGTCCAGCGACCCCGGCCCAGGTCATGGGGACTGCTCCCCGGGCCGGGCCGCCGGGCCCGGGCGGGGGACCGGCCCCGCCACACCGGGGCCGGTCCCCACGTCAGCGGATCGACCGGGCCAGCAGGTCCACCGCCTTCCGGTACGCTCCCGCGGCCAGCTCGTGGTCGGCCGCCGCCTGCAGGTCGGGCCGCTTGCCCGCGTGCTGCGCGACGTCCCTGGCGACCGACACGAGCGCGTCGGCCTCGGCGTACGAGACGCTGCGTGAACGTTCGAGCAGCGCCGCGGCCGCTTCGAGCGCGCCCAGGACCACCCGTGTGTCGCGGACGGCGCCGTCGGCGTGCCAGTGGCGGCCCGGCAGGGCGGCCGTCAGCAGCAGGGCCGCGGCCTTCGAGCGGGCGTCACCGCGGGCCAGCTCGCGCTGTACGGCCTTGAGCCGGTCGCGGGCACGGTCGGTGCGCAGTCCCCACCCGTACGGGAACAGCGGGTCGTAGGCGGCGTCGCCCACGTTGATCGGCAGCTGCTCCATCGAACGGAACCATGTGAAGGGCAGCCGCCCCGTGTACGGCACCGCACCGAACAGGGGGTCGGCCACCCCGTCGCCCTCGGTGCCGGGCAGCCAGGACGCGACCACGGCCTCGACGCCCGACAGGTCGCCGACCAGCATCGGACGCCCGGAAACCACCAGGACGGCGCACTTCATCGCCCCGCACACCCGGTCGACGGCTGCCCGGTCGGCCGGGGACAGCTCCAGCGTGCGGCCCGCGCGTCCCACGTCGCCCTGGCCCTCGGCGTACGGCGTCTCACCCACCACCACGACGCCCACGTCGTGTCCCGCCAGGCCGGCGGAGGCGTCCCGCGAGTACGTCACGGACCCGGCGCGTGACCGGACCGCCTGCAGGATCGTGGTGCCGGTGGTGATCGGACCGGACGAACCCTGCCAGCTGATCGTCCAGCCGCCCGACTGGTTGCCGATGTCGTCGGCGTTCGAGCCGGCCACGTACACCTTGGCGCCGCGCCGCAGCGGCAGCAGGCCGCCCTCGTTCTTCAGCAGCACCTGCGACTTCGCCGCCGCCGTACGGGCGACCGCGCGGTGCGCCGCCGAGCCCACGTCGCCGAGACGGGAGCGGTCGGCGTACGGACGCTCGAACAACCCCAGCCGGAACTTCTGCGTCAGGATCCTCGCGACCGCGTCGTCCACCCGCGACATCGGCACCCGGCCGGCCTCGACCTCGGCCTTGAGCGCGCCGGTGAACTCCTGGTAGGCGTACGGGACCATGATCATGTCCAGCCCGGCGTTGACCGACGTGCGCACGTCGCTCGGGTAGTCGCCGGGGATCTGGTCGATGGCCTGCCAGTCGCTGACCACGAACCCCTTGAACCCGAGCCTGCCCTTGAGCATGCCGTTGATCAGCTCGTCGTGGGCGTGCATCTTCAGCGGTCCGTCGCCGAAGTCCACGCTGGAGAACGACGGCATCACGGTGGCCACGCCGCGCTCGACCGCCTCGGCGAACGGCGCCAGGTGGAGCGCCGTCAGCTCCCCGCGGCTGGTCCGGGTGACGCCCTGGTCGATGGTGTAGTCGCCGGTGGACGACGAGCCGTACGCGGTGCCGCCGTCGCCCACGTAGTGCTTGGCCGTGGCCAGCACCCCGTTGTCCTGCAGCCCGTCGATGACGGTGGCCATCCGCGTCACCAGGGCAGGGTCCTCGCCGAACGACTCGTACGCCCGGCCCCACCGGTCGTCGCGGGAGACGCACAGGCAGGGGGCGAAGTTCCACGGGATGCCGGTGGCCTTGACCTCCCTGGCGGTGACCTTGCCCGTCCGCTCGACGAGCTCCGGGTCGCGGGCGGCGCCCAGGCCGACGTTGTGAGGGAAGATCGTCGCGCCGACCACGTTGTTGTGCCCGTGCACCGCGTCGACGCCGTAGATCAGCGGCACCTGCAGGCGGGTCTGCCGGGCCTGGAGCTGGAAGGCGTCGATCATGTCGGCCCACCCCTCCGGCGTGTTCGTGGCGGGCGACGACCCGCCGCCCGACAGGAGCGAGCCCAGCCGGTACGCGGCGATGTCGCTCTGCTTGGCCAGCGCGCCGCGCTCGGCCTGCGTCATCTGACCGACCTTCTCCTCCAGCGTCATCCTGCCGAGCAGGTCGGAGACGCGATCCTTGACGGGTTTGCGGGCGTTCAGGTACGGCAGGTCGTGCGCGTTGATGACGATGACCGGCGGCTCGGCCGGTGGCCGCGTGCCCGTGCCCGACAACTCGATCGGGATGGTCTCCGCCACCTCGCTGCGCCGGTCCTTGCCGAGCTCGACGGTGAACGATCGCGCCGAGCCCGAGGCGGTGCCTGCGGGGAACGTCAGCGTGCCCTGGGCCGGCCTGTAGTCGTCTCCGGGGGTCGCGGTGCCCGTACCGGTCCGGTAGTCCACGGCCAGGTCGCCGGGGAGCGGTTCTCCGGTGGCTGTGGTGATCGTGACGCTGACCCGTACCCTGTCCTTCTCGTCCGCCGGGTAGACGGGCCGGTCCGTGGACAGCCGCACGGGGCGCGGGGGAGCGGTCCCGTACACCTGCACCTCGTCCCAGCGCAGGGTGCCCTGCGCGGTGGGCAGGCGCATCCCGTAGCCCCACATGGCGACCAGGTCCAGCTCGCCGTCGGTCGGGGCGCCGCCCGGCTGGTAGTCGGCGCGGCGGGTGAAGCTCTCGAACGGCACCTTCACCTGCCGCCAGCCCGCCGTGTCGTCGGTGAACGACGACTCGAACAGTTCAGAGGTGCCCGGTCCGCCGCCGCCGTCCTTGAGCTCGAAGAAGATCTTCTGGCCGGAGCCGGTGCCGTTCACCCAGAAGGAGAAGCCCTCGTACGCGGACCAGTCCTGGGTGGCGGCCAGGTCGTGGGACCAGCCGCCCCACTGGCTGACGTCGTAGACCGAGGTGAGTACCCGGTTCGTGGCGGGGGCCTCCGGCCGGGTGGCGTCGGGCTCGACGGTGAGCGCCGGGGTCGACGCCGCGTCGTTGCCCCAGGCGTACACGCCGTCGGGCACGCCGTCCGACTCGAAGTCGGTGACGGTGAGCGGCTCGGCG
This sequence comes from Nonomuraea mesophila, assembly GCF_004352805.1. Classification (NCBI taxonomy): domain Bacteria; kingdom Bacillati; phylum Actinomycetota; class Actinomycetes; order Streptosporangiales; family Streptosporangiaceae; genus Nonomuraea; species Nonomuraea mesophila. The sequence continues at coordinate 13,884 of NZ_SMLD01000082.1, read as the reverse complement.
GCGGCCGCGGCGGGTGGGGCGACGATGAGCGAGCCGGCCAGGGCGAGGGCGGCCGCCCATAACGGGGGTCGGGATGGGAACACGGGAGCCTCCAGTCGAAGGTGTGAGAGAGCGCTCTCTCAGACCATCGGAGGCCAGGCCCATTTCATAACATCCACCCACTCGGCCTCGTGAGTTTCGAGTGCGATCCCCGGCCCGTCGACACCCGACCTTCGCCAGCCGCTTCATCCGGCGTCGCGTCTCAGGAACCGCGTACCGTATGGTGCGACATCTCGCGAGCCACTCGGTCGTCGCACTCAACGACCGCCCGGGCGGCGGGGCTCCAAGCGTCCGCAGTACGCCGGCTCGGCGGTGACCACGGCCACGCCTGCGCGAAAGACCGGCCGATCGCCGGGTTGGTCCCGTTGAGCCTGCGCGACGCTGCCCTAGCGACGGGCTCGTCCTTCGCACCTGCGGAGCCGTCGGCGTCGGGACGGCCCGCACCGCCTACCTCCGGCACCGCGAGACCGGCCGCACCGCCCGCCTCCGGCACCGCGGGACGGGGCGCACCGCCCGCCTCCGGCACGCGGCCTCAGGCACGCCCCCACCCTGCGGTGTCGGCGCGGTGTCCCCGGCAGCTCGAGGGTGCCGGGGAGCGTGCAGGGTCGTGCGCCACGGGTCACTCCTCCGGAGGCGTTTCCTCGTCGGCCGGGGCGCCTGGGCCGGAGGCGAGGGCGCCGCCGATGGCGCCGATCGTGTGGGTGAGGCGCACGCCGGAGCCGTCTCGCCGGCCCACTTCTTCAGGCAGCGGCACCGGCTTGCCCACCGTGGAGACCGCTTTGGCGGGAGCCGGTCCGGCCCAGGCCAGCAGGAGTTCGTCCTCGCCCTTCAGGAAGCGCTGGGCCCGGACGCCGCCCGTGGCCCGGCCCTTGGCGGGGAACTCGGCGTAGTCGGACACCTTGCCGCCGCCCACCTGCGTGCCGGGCAGCGCCGTGGAGGAGCCGGCGATCGTGACCACGTGGCCGGGACGTTCCGGGTCGACGGCGCCGAACCAGATCACCCGAGCGTCACCGTCGAGGCGGATGCCCGCCATGCCTCCCGCGGGACGCCCCTGCGGGCGCACCACCGCGGCGGAGTAGCGCAGCAACTGGGCGTCGGAGGAGATGAACACCAGGTCGTGGCTCTCCGACACCAGCTCGACGGCGCCCACCACGCGGTCGCCCTCCTTGAGGGTGATGACCTCGAAGTCGTCGCGGTTGGCCGGATAGTCGGGCACCACCCGTTTGACCACGCCCTGCGCCGTGCCCAGCGCCAGTCCGGGGCCGTCGGGGTCGAGGGCGCCGAGCCCGACGACCTTCTCGTCGGGCTCGAGTGAGACGTATTCGGAGACGGGATGGCCGCCCGACAACGACGGCGGGTTGGCCGAGGGCGGCAGCGTCGGCAGGTCGACGACCTGGACGCGGATCAGCCGGCCGTGCGAGGTGACCACGCCCACCTCACCGCGTACGGAGGTGCGTACGACGGAGACCAGCACGTCGTGCGCGGTGCGCTCGCCCTCGCCCGCCAGCGGCGAGGCGTCGGCGGTGCGGGCCAGCAGGCCGGTCGAGGACAGCAGCGCCAGGCACGGGTCGTCGGCCACCTGGAGCGACTGGATCGGGGTGCGGGCGACGCCCGGCGCCTCCAGCAGCACGGTCCTGCGCGGCGTGCCGTAGCGCTTGGCCACGTCGGCCAGCTCGCCCGAGACCACCTGCCGGAGCCTGGCCGGCGAGGAGAGGATCTCAGTCAGCGCGGCGATCTCGTCGCTCAGCGTCTGCTTCTCGCGGTCGAGCTCCAGCTTGTCGTACTTGGTCAGCCGGCGCAGCGGCGTGTCGAGGATGTAGGCGGCCTGGATCTCGGACAGCTCGAAGACGTCCATCAGGCGGGTGCGCGCCTGGGCGGAGTCGTCGGAGGAACGGATGACCTGGATGACCTCGTCGATGTTGAGCAGCGCGATGATGAGGCCGTCGACCAGGTGCAGGCGTTCCTGACGCTTGCGGCGGCGGAACTCGGACCTGCGGCGGACGACCTCGATGCGGTGGTCGACGTAGACCTGGAGCATCTCGCGCAGCCCGAGCGTGCGGGGCTCGCCGTCGACCAGCGCGACGTTGTTGATGCCGAAGGTCTCCTCCATCGGTGTCAGCCGGTAGAGCTCCTCCAGCACGGCCTCGGGGATGAAGCCGTTCTTGATCTCGATGACCAGACGCAGGCCCTTGTGCCGGTCGGTGAGGTCTTTGAGGTCGGCGATGCCCTGCAGCTTCTTGCTGGTCACCAGCTCTTTGATCTTGGAGACCACGCGCTCGGGGCCGACGTTGTAGGGGAGCTCGGTGACGACGATGCCCTTGCGCCGCGGGGTGATCTGCTCGACCGCGCACGTGGCGCGCATGCGGAACGTGCCACGCCCGCTCTCGTAGGCGTCGCGCACCCCCTGCAGCCCGATGATCGAACCACCGGTCGGCAGGTCAGGCCCCGGCACGTATTTCATCAGCTCGTCGAGCGTCGCCTCGGGCTTCTTGATCAGGTGGCGGGCGGCGGCCACGACCTCGGTGAGGTTGTGCGGGGCCATGTTGGTGGCCATGCCGACCGCGATGCCGCTCGTGCCGTTGACCAGCAGATTGGGGAAGGCCGACGGCATGACCGTGGGCTCGGTCTCCTGGCCGTCGTAGTTGGGCTTGAAGTCGACGGTGTCCTCGTCGAGCGACTCGACCATGAGCATCGCGCCCGGGGCCAGCCTGGCCTCGGTGTAACGCATGGCGGCGGGCGAGTCGTCGGGGGAGCCGAAGTTGCCGTGCCCGTCGACGAGCGGCAGGCGCATGGAGAACGGCTGCGCCAGCCGGACGAGCGCGTCGTAGATGGCGCTGTCGCCGTGGGGGTGCAGCTTGCCCATGACGTCGCCGACGACGCGGGAGGACTTGACGTGGCCGCGGTCAGGGCGCAGGCCCATCTCGCTCATCGAGTAGAGGATGCGCCGCTGCACCGGCTTGAGGCCGTCACGGGCGTCGGGCAGGGCGCGCTGGTAGATCACCGAGTAGGCGTATTCGAGGTAGCTCGTGCGCATCTCGGAGGAGACGTCGATGTCGACGATCCGCTCCTCGAAGTCCTCGGGTGGGGGTGCAGTCGTGCGTCGGGCCATCATGTGCTGCGCGGCTGCCTCGGTCGTCGCGCCGAGGGGAAGCGCATCCTCCTTCTGTCCTTGTGCGGTAACCGTAACCCTCAGCCCGGCGAAGCGGCGTCAGGTCGGCGGGTGGGGCGTCGACGTAAGCTCTCCCGGTCGCGGCGCGATGGCGGCCGAAGGCGCGTGCGGGCACGAGACCGGTGCGGGTGCGACGTTTTCGCCCCTGGAGATGATGGCACGAGCCAGGCGCCCTGTGACGTATCCATGGCGTTGCTCATGCCTGCGCAGGCCCGTGGCGGGGCCGCGCGGGCGGGGGCCGCTGCCGTCAAGACGCCTCCTCCGTGATGATCCGGTGCCGGGGAGTGTGCGGTGCGCGCCTCTCCGGCGTCAAGATGATACGCGATCCGAGCCACTTCTCGTAAACATGTTCGATCGTACGCGATTCTTGACCAAGCAATTGCTTGGGTGTTACGTTCCGGACACGAGGATCCCCGTCGTCTTCGGAGGCGTCATGATCGAGTTTCACCCCGTGACGAAGCACATCGGCGCCGAGGTCACCGGGGTCGATCTGCGTAAGCCGCTCTCCCCGGAAGAGGTCACGACCCTGCGCCAGGGCTGGCTCAGGCACCTCGTGCTGTTCTTCCGCGACCAGCACATCGACGACGAGCAGCACCTCCAGTTCGCCCTCAACTTCGGCACGCTCAACCACCCCGCCTTCAAGAAGGACGCCACCAGCCCCATCCACGTGCTCGACCAGACCTCGCCCAAGGGCGAAGGCGGCGACGAGTGGCACAGCGACAACACCTTCGAGCCGACCCCGCCGATGGGCTCGCTGCTGCGGTGCGTACAACTGCCCAGCGTGGGCGGTGACACGTGCTGGGCCAACACCTGCCTGGCGTACGAGGCCCTCTCACCATCGCTGCAGCGGTTGTGCGACGAACTGAGCGCCGTGCATGACATCACGATGTCGATGAAGAAGGCCATCTCCAAAGGGCACCCGTTCGACCTGGCCGAGATCCAGGCCAAGTGGCCGCCGATCGAGCGCCCGGTCGTCCGCGTACACGCCGAGACCGGACGCAAGGCCCTCTTCGTCAACCGCGCCTCGACCACCCGCTTGGTGGGGCTGAGCGACAGGGAGAACGAGGCGCTCCTGCCCTTCCTCATCGACCACATCCGCTCGCCCGAGTTCCAGCTGCGGCTGCGGTGGCGGCCGGGGACGCTGGCCTTCTGGGACAACCGCCCCACCCAGCACTACGCGGTCGCCGACTACACCGAACGCCGCCGCATGCACCGCGTCACCATCAACGCCTTCCCTGAGCACGCCGACGCATAGCCCTCAACGCCGGGCCACAACGGGCCGGCGATTCCTGCGGTTGCGGTGAATGCGCGGCCGATATGACGGTCGGCGGTCCATTCCGTCGTGCGGACCTGGTAACAAGGGAGGCATGATTGACGCCCCCGATGCCGGGATGCTACGGGAAGAGGCCGAGACGCGGCTGCGGGCGCTGGCGGGCGAGCACGCCGTGCTCCGCGACGACCAGTGGGCCGCCATAGAGGCGCTCGTGATCGACCGCCGCAGGGTGCTCGTCGTGCAGCGCACCGGATGGGGCAAGTCGGCGGTCTACTTCGTGGCCACCGCGCTCCTGCGCGAGCTCGGCGAGGGCCCCACCGTCATCGTCTCCCCGCTGCTGGCCCTCATGCGCAACCAGATCGCCGCCGCCGAGCGCGCCGGCATCAGGGCCGTCACGATCAACTCCGCGAACCCGGAGGCGTGGGAGGAGATCTACGGGCAGGTCGCCGACGGCATGGTCGACGTGCTGCTGGTCAGCCCCGAGCGGCTCAACAACCCCGACTTCCGCGACAACGTCCTGCCCGAGCTGGCCGAGAGCGCCGGGCTGGTCGTCGTCGACGAGGCTCACTGCATCTCCGACTGGGGCCACGACTTCAGGCCCGACTACCGCAGGCTGGCGACGTTGTTCGGCGACCTGCCGCCGGGCATCCCGGTGCTCGCCACCACCGCGACCGCCAACGCGCGCGTCACCCGCGACGTGGCCGAGCAGCTGCGTCTCCCGCCGGAGCTGCGGCCCGAGGGCGGCGACGACACGCTCGTGCTGCGCGGGCCACTGGAACGCGAGAGCCTGCACCTGAGCGTCGTACGCCTGCCGTCCGCCGAGCAGCGGCTGGCCTGGCTGGCTCAGACGCTGCGCGAGCTGCCCGGCTCCGGCATCGTCTACACCCTCACCGTGGCCGCCGCCCACGAGATCTCCGGCTACCTGCGCGAGCAGGGGCTGGAGGTGGCCGCCTACTCCGGCCAGACCGAGCCGGCCGAGCGGCTGGCGGCCGAGGACGCGCTGCTGCGCAACGAGATCAAGGCGCTGGTGGCGACGAGCGCGCTCGGGATGGGGTTCGACAAGCCCGATCTCGGGTTCGTGGTGCACGTGGGGGCGCCGCAGTCGCCCGTCGCCTACTACCAGCAGGTCGGCCGGGCCGGGCGCGGCGTCGAACGGGCCGAGGTCATCCTGCTGCCCGGCACGGAAGACCGCGACATCTGGGCCTATTTCGCGTCCCTGGCCTTTCCTCCCGAGCCCGTCGTACGCACCACCCTCCAGACCCTCGAGGAGCGCGGCGTCATGTCCACCCCCGCGCTCGAAACGGCCGTCGACCTGAGCCGGGGCCGGTTGGAGATGATGCTCAAGGTCCTCGACGTGGACGGCGCGGTACGCCGGGTCAAAGGCGGCTGGGAGGCCACCGGCCGGCCCTGGGACTACGACGCAGAGCGCTACTCCCGCATCGCGGCGGAGCGCAAGGCCGAGCAGGACGCCATGCTCGCCTACCTGACCACCTCCGAGTGCCGGGAGCAGTTCCTGCGCAGGCACCTCGACGACGAGACGGCCACGCCGTGCGGCCGCTGCGACAACTGCAGCGGCACACACCGCTCGACGGAGATCGGCACGCAGGCCGTCGAGGGCGCCCGCGAGCGGCTGAGCAGGCCCGGCGTCGAGATCCTGGCCCGCAGGCAGTGGCCGACCGGCCTGCCCGACCTGTCCGGACGCATCAAGGCCGAACTCGGCGCGGAGCCCGGCAGGGCGCTGGGGCGGCTGACCGACATCGGGTGGGGCAACCGGCTGCGCGAGATGTTCAACGCCGGCGACGGGCCGATGGCCGACGACATGTTCGCGGCCGTGGTGAAGGTGTTGTCCGCGTGGGACTGGCGCGAGCGCCCGGTGGCCGTGGTGAACGTGCCGTCCGCGACGCGGCCCAAGCTGGTGCGCACGTTCGCCGAGCGCCTGGCCCAGGTCGGGCGGCTGACATACCTGGGAGAGCTGGGCTACCGCGCGGGCTCGCCCGGTCAGCAGTTCAACAGCGCCAAACGGGTGCAGGCCATCAGGGGCACGCTCGCCATGCCGAAGGACGTGGGCGCCGCGATCGCGCAGTGCGGCGGCCCGGTCCTGCTCATCGACGACCGCGTCGACACGGGGTGGACGATGACGCTGGGCGCGGCCATGGTTCGCCACGCCGGGGCCCCCGCCGTGCTCCCGCTCGCGCTGGCCACCACGTCCTGAGGGACGCCGCCCCGGCCGCCCTCGCTGAGCAGCCCGGTACGAGCCGGCCGACGGCATCCGGACGCAACGGATGCGCGCCTGGAGCGGGAGGCGATTCCGGCACCAGGGCCACCGGTGTGCCCCCTCGGCGTCGAGCCGGTGGTCCGCCCAGACGTGGTTGTAAGGGGCCGGGCATCCGGCAGCCGGCGAAAACCCGCGATCAGCGACGGGCATGCGGGTGAACGTGCCTGATGCGGCACTAGAACGGGGGACGTGCTCCCAGGTGCACGATGGCCTTGGCCGCCAGGCGGCAGCCCGACGCCAGCGCCTCCGCAGGCGGCTTGCCTTCGAGCCACGGCGGCAGGAACCCGGCGGAGAACGCGTCACCCGCGCCCGTGCCGTCGACGATCTTGTCGACGGGCTCGGCGGCGACCCGGACCGGATCGGGGCGGCCGTTGGTGTACCACAGTGCGCCCTCGGCGCTCATCTTGATCACGACCTGCGGGAACCACGCCGTCAGCACCTTGGCGGCGGCCTCGGGCTCGTCGCGGCCCGTCAGGACCTTGGCCTGGTCGATGTTGGCGAACAGCAGCTTGGCGCCGTTGGTCCACTCGAGGAACGGCTCGGCACCCGTGCGTTCGAGCGGCGCGGACGAGGCACAGTCGACCGAGATCGACATGCCGGTGCGCCTGGCCATGTCGAGCGCCGCCAGACCCGCGTCGCGCGAACCCTCGTTGATCAACGTGTAGCCGGAAAGATGCAGGTGGGTGCCCTGACCGAACAGGTCGCGCGGGAGGTCCTCCGGCGACAGGGCCGCGTTGGCACCCGGGTCGGACAACATCGTGCGCTCGCCCTTGTGCGTGACCAGCACCACGCAGGTGCCGGTCGGCCGCTCAGGATCCATGACCAGCCGGGCGTCGACGCCGTAGCCCATGAGCTCCATGTCACGGTTTCGCCCCGTGATGTCGGCGCCTCTGCGGCCGATGAAGGCCACCTCGGCGCCTTCGACGGCCAGCCACGAGGCGATGTTCGCCCCCGAGCCCCCGCCGTGCATGGTCACGATCGCCGGGGTGTCGCTCGCCCTGGCGAGCGCATAACGGGCGCGCGCGACCGCGTCGGTCATGAGATCGCCCACCACGACGACCCGCGTCATGATGTCACCACCTTGCTGCCTTCGGAACGAGCCTGGCCACGGCAAAACTAACAGCTTCCGGGCTGCTCGTGGGACGGACCCATCACACACGGCAGCAGTCGATGCACAAGCGTTGCCCAACTGGGGCCCCGGGTCTTGGCATGTGGGATGCGGGTTTACGCTCAGGACTGTGGAGGAACACTATCCGGCTCACTGGGAGGCGGATGTCGTCCTGGCCGACGGCGGCACCGCCCACGTCAGGCCGATCAGACCCGCCGACGCCGACCGTCTCCGTTCCTTCTACTCCCGTCTGTCCGACGAGTCCATCTATTTTCGCTTCTTCGGGCCCCGGCCGCGCCTGTCCGACAAGGAAGTCGAACGCTTCACCAACGTCGACTACGTCACCAGGGTCGCGCTGATCGCCACCATCGGCGACGAGATGGTCGCCGTGATCCGCTATGACCGCACCGGCCCGGGCGAGGCCGAGGTCGCCTTCCTCGTCGAGGACGCCCACCAGGGCAGGGGAGTGGCCTCCGTGCTGCTGGAGCACCTGGCCGCCACGGCCCGCGAACGCGGCATCGAACGCTTCGTCGCCGACGTCCTGCCCGCCAACATGCGGATGACGGGTCTGCTGCGACAGGCGGGCTACACGGCCCAGAGCCAGTTCGCCGACGGCGTCGTACGCATGACGCTCGACCTCACCCCCACCGACACCTCGGCCGAGGTGACGGCGGCCCGCGAGCACCGCGCCGAGGCCAGGTCCATCGCCAGGCTGCTCACCCCCGGCTCGGTCGCGGTCATCGGCGCGTCGCGCGAGCCGGGAGGCGTCGGCCAGAGCGTCCTGCGCAACCTGCTGGCCGCCGAGTTCACCGGCCCCGTCTATCCGGTGCACCGCGAGGTGCGGGCGGTGCACGGCGTACGCGCCTACCCGAGCGTGACGGCGATCGACGACGAGGTCGACCTGGCCGTGGTGGCCGTGCCCGCCGAGAGCGTGATCGACGTGGTCAAGGAGTGCGCGGAGAAGGGCGTGCACGGGCTGGTGGTGGTCTCGTCGGGGTTCGGTGAGACGGGCCCGCGGGGCCGCGCCAGGCAGGACGAACTGGCGCGCATGGCCCGCTCCTACGGCCTGCGCGTCGTCGGCCCCAACTGCCTCGGCATCGCCAACACCGACCCGGCCGTCAAGCTCAACGCCACCCTCGCACCCACCGTGCCCGGCCGGGGCGAGGTGGGGTTCTTCAGCCAGTCGGGAGCGCTCGGCACCGCGCTGCTCCAGCGGGTGGCGCAGCGCGGCATGGGCATCTCGTCGTTCGTCTCCGCGGGAAACCGGGCCGACGTGTCGGGCAACGACCTGCTGCAATATTGGGAGGAAGACGACTCCACCGATGTGATCCTGCTTTATCTGGAGTCGCTCGGTAATCCGCGCAAGTTCACCCGGCTGGCCCGGCGCATCGCCCGCCGCAAGCCCATCGTGGTGGTCAAGAGCGGCGGCACTCCCGCGGGACACTCGGCGCAGGAGCTCGGGCTGTCCGACCCGGCGATCAGCTCGCTGTTCGAGCAGGCGGGGCTGATCAGGGTCGACGATCTCATCCAGCTGTTCGACGTGGGACAGGTGCTGGCCTACCAGCCGCTGCCCGCCGGTCCCAGGGTCGCGCTCGTGACCAACTCCGACGCGCTCGGCCTGCTCGCCGCCGACGCCTGCCTCGCCGCGGGGCTCGAGCCCCGCCCGCCCGTCAACGTCGGTCCCGCCGCGGGTCCGCCGGAGTTCGGCACGGCCCTCGCCGGCGAACTGGCCTCCCCCGACGTGGACGCCGCCGTCGTGATCGACATGCCGCCCGTCCCGGGCGCGTCCGACGAGGTGGCCGCCGAGCTGCTGCGCGTCTCCAAGGACGTCGCCAAGCCGGTGGTGGCCACGTTCCACGGGCATCTCGGCATGCACCCCGCGCTGCGCGCCGGGACCGGCTCCGACGCGACGCCCGGACGGGGCTCCATCCCCTCGTACGCGGCGCCCGAGGAGGCGGTGCGGGCGCTGGCGCACGTGGTGCGGTACGCGAGATGGCGGGCACATCCGGCGGTCCCGCCACCGGAACTCGACGACATCGACACCGCCCGCGCCCGGTCCCTGGCCCGGACCATCCTGTCCGCGACGGAGACCGGCGCCACGCCGGACGGGCCGCCCAGTGAGCCGGCCAGTGAGCCGGCCGGTGAGCCGGCCGGTGAGCCGTCCGGTGAGGCAGTGGGTGCGCCACCGGCAGAGACCCCCGCCCCCCATCCGGGGATGGCCTCCGAGACGCCGGACCCGGCACCGGACACCGGGCGGCCCGGTCCGTCGGGCGTGTTCGCCGAACCGGGGCCGCCCGTCGAGCTCGACGCCACCGAACTGCTGTCCTGCTACGGCCTGACCGTGTGGCCCGCCGAGGTGGTGCGTTCGCCCGACGAGGCCGTGGCGGCGGCCGGACGACTGGGCTGGCCCGTGGTGGTCAAGGTCGCCGATCCCGGTGCGTCACGCAGGGCCGGGACGGTACGCCTGGGGCTGACGGGCCCGGAGCTGGTCCGCAACGCCTACACGGAGTTCGCCGAGCAACTGGGCGAAGGGGCGGAGCTCGCGGTCCAGCGGATGGCTCCGCAGCCCGCCGTGCCGACCGTCGTGGGCGTCGTCGACGATCCCGCGTTCGGGCCGGTCGTGTCGTTCGGGCTGGGCGAGGTGACCGCCCGGCTGCTGCAGGACCAGGGCTTCCGCCTGGCGCCGCTCACCGGCGAGGACGCCGCCTCCCTGGTGCGGTCCGTACGCGCGGCGCCGCTCCTGTTCGGCCAGTACGGCTACCCGCCCGTGGCGGTCGACGCCCTGGAAGACCTGCTCGTACGCGTCGGCCGGCTGGCCAACGACCTGCCCGAGCTGGCCCGGCTGGACCTCGACCAGGTGCTCGTCGGGGAGTCGCACGTCATGATCCTCGGAGCCCGCGCCACCCTGCGCACCCCGGCGGGGCCGCGTCTGGACGGCGGACCGCGCCGGCTGTCCTGATGCGCCTTGAGCGAATGCGGAGAACACAGCGCCCGATGTTGCCTGAATACAGACCGTTATAGAGCGTTATATCCGGCGGGTGAGTGCACTGCCCGGTCCTGGCAGGATGGACCCATGAGGGAAACCCGAGTCTCCGCCGCGGGCCTGCGCGAAGCGATCGAGCGCAGCGGCTATTATCCCGACCTCGTCACCGACGCGGTTCAGTCCGCGCTGGGCAAGGAGGTCGTGACCGCGTTCGTGGTGCACCACGAGGCGACCTTCGATCCCGCCATGGAAGTGCGCAGGCACGTCACGGTCCTGGTGCTGACGACGACGCGGCTGCTGGTCTGCCACACCGACGAGCACCCGGCGGTGGAGGGCGTCTCCGCGTCCCACGCCTCCACCACCACTGAGGCCGTGCGCCTGAGCCGGGTCCAGTCGGTGGCCGTCACCCGCGTGGTGCCCGACCCCGCCGCCTACGCTCCCGGTGTCCCGCCCACGGAAGTGACCCTCACGATCGGCTGGGGCGCCATCTCCCACGTCGACCTCGAGCCGGCGACGTGCGGCGACGAGAACTGCGAGGCCGACCACGGCTACACCGGCGCGATCACCGCCGACGACCTCTCGCTGCGGGTCAGCGAGGCGGCCGACGGCCCCGAGGCGGTCTCCCACGTCCTCGCGTTCGCCAAGTCCCTCTCCGAGGCCACCGCCCACGCCACCACCTGACGTCAACGCCGCCACCGGACACCCCGCCCCCCTCAACGCCGGTGCACTCCATCCCGGTGCGGAACACAGCACAGAACCCCGGGCACCGCCCGACGGGACCTGGCTCCCACCCCGGCATACAGAGCAACGATCCCTCACGAACACACGGCCGACGACGCGCCTCGACAGGCCCACCGGCCGCGGATCAGCCGTAGAACCCGGCCCACAGGACGCTCGTAACGGCGCGTGCCCCGTGAGCCTTCACGACCGGCCATGACAGGGGGATCCGGCGTCGGCGCGTGCGGGCAAGCCGGCTTGCCGTAACAGATGAAAACCAGAATGCTCATGACGGCGAGTGAGCCCACGACCGGCCATGAGAAACGGATCGGCGTTAGGGTGGGCGCATGGTGCCGGGGTATGGCGGTGGGGCGCTGGCGGATCTGCCGGATTCGTTGCTGGCCGTGTTGGGCATGCGCGCGCCGAACACGCTCGCCCTGGAGCCCGCGGAGCGCGTCTGCCTGTTCCTGGTCGACGGCCTGGGTGCCGAGTTGCTGCGCGCCCACGCCGATGCCGCCCCGTTCCTGGCGGGCCTGCGCGGCAGGACGCTCACCGCGGGGTTCCCCACCACGACCGTGACGAGCCTGTGCTCGCTGGGCACGGGGCTGACGCCGGGCGAGCACGGCATGCTCGGCCTGACGCTGGCCGTGCCGGGCGCCGGGCACCTGTTCAACTGCCTGCGCTGGACGTTGCCCGACGGCCGGACGATGGACCCGTACGCGTGGCAGCCCGCCGAGACCGTCTACGAGCGCGCCACCCGCGCCGGCATCGACTCCGTCTACGTCGCGCCCGCGGAGTTCGAGGGCACGGGGCTGACCACGGCCGTCTACCGCGGCGTCCGCTATGCCGCCGCCGAGAGCGCCGACGAGCGCGTCGCCCGCGTGCACGAGGCGATGCGGCGGCGTCCCGCCCACGTCACCGTCTATTACGGCGATCTCGACGCGGCCGGCCACATGAAGGGCTGGGGCAGTGAGGAGTGGCTGCACCAGCTCGGCGTCGTCGACGGCATGGCCCAGCGCATCGCCGAGGGGCTGCCGCCCGGGTCCGCCTTCTACGTCACCGCCGACCACGGCATGGTCAACGCCGGTGAGAAGGTCGACGCGGAGAGCGTCCCCGAGCTGACGGAGGGGGTGGCGATGCTCGGCGGCGAGGCCAGGGCCAGGCACGTCTACGCCGAGCCGGGCGCGGCCGGTCAGGTGCTGGAGGCGTGGCGCGGGATCTTCGAGGGGAAGGCCTGGGTAGCCTCGAGGGAGGAGGCGGTCGAGTCGGGCTGGTTCGGGCCCCGCGTGCGTGACGCGTGGCTGGAGCGCATCGGCGACGTCGTGGCCGTCCCCCACACCGACCTGGCCATCACCGCCCCGTCGAACCATCCGGTCGAGGCGATCTTCACCGGTTACCACGGTTCGCTGACGGCGGCCGAGCTGAACGTCCCGCTCCTGGAGGTACGTACGTGACGAGCCCGCTCATCACACCCGCCGGACTCGCCGCGCTCGACGGCGTGACGGTGCTCGACGTCCGCTGGCGGCTCGGCGGCCCGCCAGGAGAAGCGCTCTATCGCGAGGGGCACATCCCGGACGCCGTCTACTGCGACCTCGACTCCGATCTCGCGGCGCCTCCCGGCGACGGCGGCCGGCATCCGCTGCCGGAGCCCGCCGCGTTCCAGGACGCCATGCGCCGGCTCGGCGTGTCGGACCATCGGCCGGTCGTGGTCTATGACGACGCGGGTTCCACGGTGGCGGCCAGGGCGTGGTGGGCGCTGCGCTACTTCGGCCACCGGGACGTCCGCGTGCTCGACGGCGGGTTCGCCGCGTGGACCGGTGCCGGGCTGCCGGCCACGAAGGAGGCCCCGGGTTCCGTCACCCCCGGCGACTTCACGGCGCGGCCGGGCGGGATGCCGATGCTGACGGCCGGCGACGCGGCCGCGCTGGCCGCGAAGGGCGTGCTGCTCGACGCCCGGGCCGCCGAACGTTACCGGGGCGAGGTGGAGCCGGTCGACCCCGTGGCGGGGCACATCCCCGGAGCCGTCAACGCGCCCACGACCGAGAACGTGGGCCCTGACGGCAGGTTCCTCGCCGCTGACACGCTGCGGGCGCGCTTCGCCGCTCTCGGGATCGACGCAGGGGCGCAGCCGGGCGCCTACTGCGGATCCGGCGTGACGGCCGCCCATGAGGTGCTGGCGCTCGAGGTGGCGGGCCTGCCCACGGCCGCGCTGTATGTCGGCTCCTGGTCCGGCTGGGTCGCCGACCCCTCAAGGCCCGTGGCGACCGGCCCCTGACGCGGGAACCAGCACAGCCCCCGCCCTGGGGACCAGCACAAACCC
>NZ_SMLD01000081.1:0-40805 GCF_004352805.1 Nonomuraea mesophila | reverse complement strand
CTCCAGCACGGGCACGCCCCCGCCGCCTTCCCTCGCGCCTTCCCCGGCGCTCTCCCTCGCGCCTTCCCTGCGGCCCGCCCCCGTGCCGCTCATGGGGCCAGCCGATCCAGCTCGCCCTCCAGCGCCCACGCGCTGTCGACCAGCGAGCGCGTGTAGGGGTGCCGCGGTTCCCGTACGACCTCCTGCGTCCTTCCCGACTCCACCGCCGAACCCTCCTTGAGCACCACGATGCGGTCGGCCACGTCGGCGACCACGGCCAGGTCGTGGCTGATGAACAACAGCGCCATGCCCCGGCCCGCCACCAGCCCGTCCAGCAGCGCCAGCACCTCCGCCTGCACGGTCACGTCCAGCGCCGTGGTCGGCTCGTCGGCGATGAGCAGCTCGGGCTGACAGGCCAGCGCCATCGCGATGGCCACCCGCTGGCGCTGCCCGCCGGAGATCTCGTGCGGGTACGCCCCCGCCACCCGCTCGGGCAGGCGTACCTCCGACAGCGCCTCCATGACGGCGGCCCGCAGCGCGCCGCCGCGCAGGCCGCGCCGCCGCCTGATCGGACCGGCGACCTGCCGGCCGACCCGCATCAGCGGGTCCAGCGCGGTCAGCGGCTCCTGGAAGACCATGCTCGCCGACCGGCCGCGTACGCGGTCCAGCGTCCTGCCGGACGCGCCGACGACCTGCGTCCCGCCGAGCACCACGCTGCCGCCGGCCGTCATGCCCGCGGGCAGCAACCCCATGACGGCGAGTGCGGTCAGCGACTTGCCGGACCCCGACTCACCGACCAGGCCGAGCCGCGCGCCGGGTTCGACGGCGAACGACAGGCCGCGGACCAAGTCGTGGCCGTCCGGATGGCGTACCGAGAGGTCGTCCGCCTGCAGCAGGGTCATCGGCTGCTCCTTCGCGTCGGATCGGCCAGGTCGCGCAGGCCGTCGGCGACCAGGTTCACGCCCACCACGAGCACGACGAGCAGCACACCGGGGGCGATGGCGCCGAGCGGCGCGGTCAGCACCGTGGCCTGCGCCTCCTGCAGCAGCCGGCCCCACGAGGCGTTCGGCGGCGGCGGGCCCAGCCCCAGGTAGGACAGCGACGCCTCCGCGAGCACGGCCAGGCCGAGCTGGAGAGCCAGGTTGACCAGCAGCGTCGGCCAGATGTTCGGCAGCACGTGCTCCGTCACCAGGCGCGGCCACGAGGTGCCGGACGTGCGCGAAGCCGTGATGTAGTCCTGGGAGAGCACGCGCTTGACCAGCACCCGGGTCAGCCGCGCCACGACGCCCGACATGGCCAGGCCGATCGCGACGATCGCCGAGCCGAGCGACGCCTCGCGCACCGCCACCACCAGCATGGCCAGCAGCAGCGTCGGGAACGCGATGAGGATGTCGAGCGCGGCCGACAGCGCGTCGTCCAGCCAGCGGGTGGCGAACCCGGCGAGCAGCCCGGCCGCGACGCCCAGCACCCCGCCCACCAGCACGGAGCCGGCGCCCACCGTCAGCGCGATGCGGGCGCCCACCATGAGCCGGGTCAGCAGGTCGCGGCCCAGCTTGTCGGTGCCGAGAAGGTGCTCGCCGCCCGGTGGCGCGAGCCGCCCGCCCGTCGTGTCCGACGGATCGTAGGGCAGCCACACCAGCGACACGACGGCCACGGCGAGCACGAGGCCGACCAGCACGCACCCGGCGACGAACGTGTGCCGGCCCTTCACGGACGGCCTCCACCGACGTGCGCGCGCAACCGCGGGTCGACCAGCCGCTGGACGATGTCGGCCGCGAAGCCGATCAGCAGCACCGCGAGCGTGCTCACCACCAGCACACCCTGGATGACGGGGTAGTCGTGCTCGGAGATGCCCTCGATCAGCAGGGTGCCGAGGCCGGGCAGGGTGAACACACTCTCCACGACCACCGCCCCGAGGAACGTGGTCGCCAGCTCGATGCCCAGGATGGAGATGACGGGCACCGACGCGTTGCGCAGCCCGTGCCGCCACATCGCGCCGCCGAACGACTCGCCCATCGCCCTGGCCGTGCGCAGGAAGTCGCTGCCGAGGACGTCCACGGTGGCCGAGCGCACGTAACGGATCAGGGAGGCCGACATCACCAGCGCGATCGTGACGACCGGCAGCAGCAGCGACGTCAGCGCCCGCCCCGGCTCGGCCCAGTCCTCGCGCGGGAAGCCGCCCGCGGGCAACACCCGCAGCCGCAGCGCGAACACGGTCACCAGCAGCATGCCGATCCAGAACACCGGCACCGCGACGCCGAGCTGCGCGACCCCGTTCAGCAGCGGCCCGTACCAGCGGTCCGACCGCCACGCGGCCAGGAACCCCACGGGCAGGGCGACCACCACGGCCAGCACGAACGCGAGCAGCGTCAGCGGCACGGTGACGCCCAGCCGCGCGGCGATCTCGGATCCGACGGGCAGCTTGCTGACGAACGACGTGCCGAGGTCGAACCTGGCCAGACCGCCCAGCCAGGAGGCGAACTGCTGGGGCAGCGGCAGGTCCGAGCCGAGCTGCCGGCGTGCCGCGGCGAGCTGCTCCGGCGTCGCGCCGACCGACACGAGCGCGTTGGCCGGGTCGCCGGGCAGCAGCCGCAGCAGCACGAACAGCAGCGAGGCCGCCAGCAGCAGCGAGACCAGCAGGAACGCGGTGCGGCGCAGCAGGTAGCGCCCCATCAGCTCTTCTTGATCCCGTACGCGTAGAACTGCGAGTTCAGGCCGTTGACCGGGTAGCCGGACAGGTTCGACGCGGCCACCACGATCTGCGGGTAGAGGTAGAGCCAGTCGCTGGCCGCGTTCTCGGCGATCCGCCGGTTGGCCTTCTTCAGCAGCTCGGTCTGCTCCTCAGGGGTCCTGGCGCGCTCGGCTTCCTTGATCCACTCGCTCACCTGCTTGTCGTCGTAGCCCCAGTAGAAGCCGGGGTCGCCGTACCAGACCACGTCGCGGTCGTTGACGTGCTCCTGAAGGGTGGCGGCGAAGTCGTGGTTCTTGTACACCTTCGAGTACCACTCGTCGGCGGTGATGACGTTGATGTCGACCGTGATGCCGACCTTGGCCAGCTCGCTCTTGATGAACGCGGCGGCCGTCGGGTGGGGGTCGTAGTTGGGGGTGTCGAGGGTGAAGCGGAAGCCCTTGGCGTAGCCGGCCTCGGCGAGCTGCCGCTTGGCCAGCTCCACGTCGTACGGGTTCACCTTGGTGAGGTCCTCGTACCACGGGTCGGTGGGCGGCACCATCGAGCCGATCAGGCTGCCGTGCCCGGCCCAGATCGACTCCAGCAGCTTGGCGTCGTCGATGGCCGACGAGACCGCCTTGCGCACGAGCGGCTTGTCGAAGGGGGCCTTCCTGTCGTTGAAGGCGAGCAGCAGCTTGGTGGTGGAGTGGCCCTCGCTGACCTTGTAGTCGGGGTTGCCGGTGAACTGCTCGAGCGCGTCGGGGCTCTGCTGGCTGGTCACGATGTCCACGGCGTTGGTCAGCAGCGCGTTGTTGAGCGCCGTGGCGTCGGTGAAGTAGTGGAACACCACGCCGCCGTTGGCCGGCGGGGCGCCCCAGTAGCCGGGGAAGCGGTCGAGGCTGAGCGTGGAGCCGCGCTTCCAGGCCCCCAGCGTGTACGGCCCCGTGCCGTCCTCGGCGGTCGCCAGGTCCTTGGCGTCGGCGTTGACGATCCACACGTACGTGAGGTTGTACACCAGCGACACCGACCTGTGCGCCAGCTTGACGACCACGGTGCCGTCGTCGGGCGCCTCCACGGACTCGATCACCTCGAGGTTGCTCTTGCGCGCCGACTGGGAGTCCTCGGCGGTGACCCGCTCGATGCTGTGCTTCACGTCGGCCGCCGTCAGCTCCTTGCCGGAGTGGAACGTGACGCCGTCGCGCAGCTCGAAGGTGTACGTCAGGCCGTCGTCGGACACGTCGTACTTCTCGGCCAGGAGGTCGTCCACCTTGCCCGCGTCGGTCAGCCGGAACAATCCTTCGTACACGTTGCCGTTGAACGCCTCGGTGACGCCCTGCCCGCCGCCGGCGGTGTTGTCGAGGTTCTGGGGCTCGTACAGGGATCCGATCTCGATCACGGCCGCGGCGTCGGGCGTGGCGTCGCCTCCCGCCGGGCCTTCCTGGCCGGAGCCGCACGCGGCCAGAACGAGCGCCAGTGCGGCCACGACGCCGGCGAGTTTGCTGTTCACCATCACTCCCGAGCAATATGCACTAAATGGGTAGGTTTAGTGGGATCATACCGGGGGCCCTGAGTCGCCGCTCAGTGGCGGCTGGTAGACCCGTGGCAAACACGCGCCGCGATCCGACCCAGAATCACCCTAGTCAATGCCAAAACCAGACTGATGGGCGGTATGACCGTTCCTGGTCGGGCAGGCGTGGGCTTCCCGCAGCGCTTGCGGCCGTTCGACGGGAGGCGGATCTGAGATGGCTCCAACGGCAACGGACATCACCGATCGGAACCGCGCGGACACCGCCGCGCCGGCGCCGGAGCGCAGGCCGGTCGTGGCGGCGGCCGCGCTCTGGGGATCCGTGCTGGCGCCGTTCGCGGCGCTGACGGCCGCCGTGCCCATGGCCTGGGGCAGGGGGCTGTGCTGGGCCGACGTGGTGATCGCGGCCGGCGCCTACGCGATCACCGGGCTCGGCGTCACGTCGTCGGCAGCGTGTACGGCTCGCCGCAGAAATAGCGGTTGAGCGCGTCCACCCCCGCCAGCAACATCGGCGCGACCTTCGGATCGTTGCGCTGCACGTTCACCGAGAGCGTCATCCGGCGCCGGCCCTTCGCGTCGGCGAAGCTGAACGTCTGGTAACCCGGGATGGACCCGGTCGCCCCCCACATCTCGCCGCAGGTGAGCCCCGCCGACTCCAGTCCGAGCCCGTACCGCGGGAAGACCGGAGCCTGCGGCGTCCCGACGCCGGTGCGCATCTGGGCGAGCAGCTCGCGCGTGACCAGCCGGCCACCGAACAACGCCTGGTAGAAGCGGTTCACATCCCGGGCGTCCGACACCACCCCGTACGCCGCCCACGCGAATGACGGGTTCAGCCGGGTGATCGGCTTGAGCGAGCCCGGCACGCCGGGGTCGGCGCCCTCGGGCAGGTAGTAGCCCGTGGCGTGCGGGCCGCGGATGCCCTGCTGCGTCAGCGGCAGGTACGTGCGCGTCATCCGCGCGGGCCGGAAGATCCGCCGCCGCAGCTCGGAGCCCAGGTCGTGCCCCGTGACCTTCTCCACCAGCAGGCCGAGCAGGATGTAGCCGGTGTTGGAGTAGGAGAAGCGGCCCTGCTCCGCCCGCGGCAGCCGCTCCGCCGCTGCGACGAGCTGCCGCGGGGTGTAGGTCCTGGTCAAGCGGGCGGGGTCGGCGAACTCGGGTGCCCGCACGTAGTCGGCCAGGCCGCCCGTGTGGTTGAGCAGCTGCCGTACGGTGATCCGGTCGCCGCCCCTGACCAGGCCGGGCAGCCGGGCGGAGATCTTCTCGTCCAGGCTCACCCTGCCCTCCCGCACCAGCTGCAGGACCACTGCGGCCACCATGCTCTTGGTCAGGCTGGCGATCCGGAACCGCGCCTCGCGCGGCACCGGCGCGCGGGACTCCAGATCGGCGACCCCGCTGGTGGCGATCCAGGTGCCGCGATCGTCGTCGATCCTGGCCTGCACGCCGGGAGCGCCGGCGGCCACCATCGCGTCGAGCGCCTGGCGCACGCCGGCATGCGCCTGCGCCTGCGCGTTCGGGTTCGCCTTCGCGTTCGAGGGGAGAGGGGACAGCAGCCCCGCGGCGATCATCATGGCGACCGCCACGCGGCGGCCGGTCAGCAGGGACATGACAAGGTTCCTTCGATGGACGGCGGTGAACGATCTCCATCCTCGAAGGACCGGCGGCCGTGATCGTCCTCAATCCTGACGAACCTCGCCTGCCCCGGTGGTCGCACCCCGGCTGCGACCACAGACTGACCCGCCTCCCCCGCCCTGATCGGACCCCTTCGCACGGGGCGTCGTCAGGGCAGGTTGTCCAGCGCCTGGCGGGCGGCTTCGACGGCGCCGTCGCGGACCTCGTCGGTCACCTTCGACTGCTCACTCATGGTGTGGGTGACCCTGAGAAGGGTGGTCCCGGCTCTCAGCCACACGGTGGTCCTGGCGTTGTCCCCGAACTCGGACGCGGTTCCCTCATCTGCGGACCTCCGCGTGGTCGACCGTGCCGCGCTCGGCTTCGTACCGCACCCGGCTGCCGCGCACGACGGGATAGTCGTTGGCCCAGCCGAGGTCCGCGGTGTACATCCAGCGCGCGTCGCCCACCCAGCCGTGGAAGAAGACACGGTCGCCCAGCACATCGGTGCCACCAGGGCCCTGCACCGCGCCGTCGAACGTGCCGGTCGTCATGAGCGGCCGGTACGCCTTGGTGTAGGGGCCGGTCAGCGAAGGGGCGGTGGCGTACCCGGTGAAGTAGGAGTTGCCGGTGTAGGAGCCGCCCGAGTAGAACAGCACGTACTGCGACGGGTGCTTGACCAGCACCGGCGCCTCGATCACGCCGGCCTCCTCCGGGCGGTCGTTGCGGATGAGCTCCCTCCTGGGCCCGGTGAAGGTGACGCCGTCGGCCTGCACCTGCTGCAACCAGATGACGGTCGGCTTGCCCACGGCATTGCCGTCGTTCTTGTACAGCAGATAGCGCGTGCCGTCCGGGTCGACGAAGCTCGACGGGTCGATGTCGCCGCCCTCGGCGGGGTCGCAGACGAGCGGGGAGTCGCCGATGGGCCGGAACGGGCCGAGCGGGGTGGCTGACAGCGCGGCGCCGATGCACATGCGCCCGGTCGCGGTGCTCGGGCCGGTGAAGTACATGAGGTACTGGCCGTCCGCGCGGCGCGTCACGTCGGGCGCCCAGAAACCGCCGTCGCCCGCCCAGCTCGGCTTGCCGGGCAGGGCGTCACCGCGCACGGTCCACGGCCCGGTGGGCGACGGCGCGTCGGCCACCTGGATGCGGCCGGCCCGGCTGCTGGTCGAGTAGGCGTAGAAGGTGGATCCGGCCTGGATGACGTCGGGGTCGGGGAAGTCGGCCTCGATGACCGCCGGCGGCGCGACGGCCGCCACAGCCGCGCGGGCCTCGCCTCCGCCCGCCGCGAACGTCGCCACCAGGGGTAACACCAGAATGAGCCGGCCGGACAACGACATGGGAGCCTCCCATCCGCCGCGCGCCGCCCGCCTCCGGCGAGCGATCACCACGTGTGTTCTGACCGATGATCTCACAAGCGTCAAGCGTCACGGTCCGGTGCGAGCGGCGGCCGCTCGCGGAGCCTCGCCGGCCTCGTCCGGGCCGGGCGTCACGCGCCGGGGGCGATGAGCCGCCACGCTCCGGGCCGTACGGTCCAGGCCCACGAGGGCGCGGCCGGGAGCAGTTCGCCGTCGGCGTTGGCCGGCACGGGCTCGCCCTCGATGACGACCCGGCCCGCCCGCACGGTGACCACGTCACCGCGTTCGGGGTGCTCGCCGCGCCGCAGACGCAGCCCGTACGCCAGCCGCGCCCAGGGGGAGACGGCGAAGGAGACGACCACGTCGGCCAGCCCGTCGTCCGGGCGGGCGTCCGGCGCCAGCGGGGTGCCGCCGCCGATCGTGGCGCCGTTGCCGACGCCCACCATGAGCACCCGGCGGCGGCCGGACGCGACGACGACGCCGTCCGCGCGCACCCGCAGCCGCCAGCCCCTGCTGCGGGCCCCCGCGACGAGTGCGCCCGCGGCGTAGGCGGCCCTGCGCAGCACCGGCTTGAGCGGGGCCGCCTGCTCCGAGGCGAGTGCGCCGACGCCGACGTGCACGGCGTTCATCACAATCCCGCCCTCGTCGTCGACCAGCAGGTCCAGCGGCCGTTCCGTGCCGTGCAGCACCGTCAGCGCGGCCTTCCCCGGGTCCAGCGGGATGCCGAGTGAGCGCGCCAGGTCGTTGCCGGTGCCCATGGGGATCAGCCCCACCGGCCGGTCGGCGAGTTCGCCGCGGGCGAGCAGCGCCTGCAGCACGGTGTGCAGGGTGCCGTCGCCGCCCAACACGACGGGGTCGCGGTCGGCGTACCCGGCCAGGACGCGGCCGACGTCCCCGGGCGTCGCCGTGGCGGGCGCCACGATGTCGGCCTCGCCCTCCAGCGTGCGCAGCACCGCCTGCCGGGTCTCGTCGTCGTCGCCGCCCGCCGCCGGATTGCCGATCGCCACCAGCCTGCGCGCCATCTCCGCCCGCCTTCCCTCGTCCTGGGCTGCCCCGGTTCCCCCGGCCGGGCCGGCGAAACGCCCGGGGGCGCCGCCGGGCCGGCTCGGGAGTCCCGGCCGGGGGAGGGCCTCCGGTGCTCAGCCCGGGGCCGCCGCGCGATGGGAGACCTCCCAGAACCCGGCATAGCGTCCGCCGCGGCGCAGCAGCTCGTCGTGGGTGCCCGCCTCCACGATCCGGCCGCCGTCGAGGAAGACGACCCGGTCGGCGCGCTGGACGGTCCGCATGCGGTGCGCCACCATCACCACCGTCCGGCCCGCCATGAGCCGCTCGATCCCCTCGTGCACGGCCGCCTCGTTCACCGGGTCCAGCGCGGAGGTCACCTCGTCCAGCAGCACGACGGGCGCGTCCTTCAGCAGCGCCCGCGCGATCGAGACCCGCTGGCGCTCGCCGCCCGACAGCAGCGAGCCGCCCTCGCCGACGTTCGTCTCCCATCCGCCGGGCAGCCGCTCGATCACCTCGTCGAGCCGCGCCGCTGCCGCCGCCGCCCGCACCTCCGCCTCGGTCGCGCCGGGACGGCCGAGACGTACGTTATCCTCGATGCTCCCGTCGAAGAGATAGACGTGCTGGAAGACGATGGCGATCCGCTCCATGAGCGCCTTCGTGTCGATCGCGCGCACGTCCACGCCTCCCATGCGCACCGCGCCCGCGTCCACGTCGTAGAAGCGCGCGAGCACCTGCAGCAGGGTGCTCTTGCCCGCCCCCGACGGCCCGACGACGGCGAGCCGCTGCCCCTGCGGCACGGACAACGACATCTCGTCGAACACCGTACGGTCTCCGTGCCGGAAGGTGACGGACGCGAGCTCCAGGTCGTGCCCCGCCGGCTCGATCGGCTCGGCCGGCTCCGGCAGCGGATCCGTCCGCAACACCTCGTCCAGCCGGTCCAGCTCGGACCGGGCGCCGCGCAGTTTGCCGCCGATGTCCGACAGCGACAGCAGCGGGTCGGCGCACCGGGCGGCCAGCACCAGGATCGTCAGCACCTCCGCCGCGCCGATGTTCCCGCCGAGCACGAGGTAGGCGCCGAGGACCAGCAAGACGGTGAAGAGCGCCTGCACCACGACCGTCAGCCCCACCACACCCGGCAGCGCGGCCAGGACGGTACGCCGGGACGCCCGCTGCACCCCGCGCAGCGAGTCGTCGAGCAGCGCGAAACGTTCCATGGTCCGGCCGCCGGCCCGCAGCACCGGCTGGGCCTGGAGGTACTCGATGACGCGCCCGCTCGCCTCGTGGTCGCGCTCGTGGCGCTCGGCGTCCGTGGCGGTCGTCGAGCGGACCGTCCACCACTGGATCGCCGCCACGACGGGTACGCCCGCCAGCGCGGCCAGCCCCATACGCCAGTCGAAGGCGAGCATCACGGCCACGATCGTCAGGGGCGTCACCACCGCGGAGACGAACGGCGCCAGCAGATGCGCCGCCACGCTCATCGCCGCCAGCAGCCCGCGGCCGGCCATGACGGACACCTCGCCGACCCGGCCTGCGTCGTACCAGCCGATGGGCAGCCGGGCCAGGTGCTCGCCGAGCCGGTGGTACATGCCGCGCAACATCGTCGTCCCGACGCGCATGCCGGACAGGTCGCTGGTGTAGCGCAGCACGGCGTAGGCGGCGACCGCGGCCCCGAACGCCACCAGCCACGGCCAGGCGTCCACGGGGGAGCCTCCGAGCAGCGCCCGCAGCACGGGGACGAGCAGCGCGTACGACAGTCCCTCGGCCGTCGCCGTGATCGTCATGAGGGCCATGGTGCGGCGCATCGTCCTGGCGTACTCGTGTCCCAGCACGCGCAGCAGCATGCGGATCATCGGGACTCATCTCCTCGCTCCTGGCCGCCGTTCGTCCCGGCCGCGCCGGCGATCCGCCGGGAGCGCCAGAACGCGGCGAACCTTCCGTTCCGTGCCATCAGTTCGGCGGGGCTGCCGCGTTCGACGATCGATCCGTTGTCCAGCATCACGACGGTGTCGGCGTCGGCGACCGTCTCCAGGCGGTGGGCGATGACGAGGACCGTGCGATCGCCGTCCAGGGTCGCCAGCGCCCGGCGTACGGCCTGCTCGGTCTGCGGGTCGGCGAACGCGGTCGCCTCGTCGAGCACCAGGACGGGTGTGTCGGCCAGCAGCGCGCGGGCGATCGCGACCCGCTGCGCCTCGCCGCCCGACAGGCGCGCGTCGTCCCCGATCACGGTGTCGTACCCCCGCGGCAGCTCCAGGATGCGGTCGTGAATGCCGGCCAGCCGGGCGGCGCGGACCACCTCGTCGTGCCCGGCGTGCGGCACCGCCAGGGCGATGTTGTCGGCGACCGGGGCGCGCAGCAGGCGGACGTCCTGGAAGACGAACGAGACCTTCCGGTAGAGCTCGCCGCTCCCGAGCTCGCGCAGGTCGACACCGCCGAGCAGGACCGAGCCGCCCACCGGGTCGAAGAACCGCGGCAACAGCTGGACCAGCGTGGACTTGCCGCTCCCCGACGGCCCGACGAGCGCGGTGACCGTCCCGGGTTCGAGCACCAGGTCGATCCCGCGCAACACCTCGCGGCCGTCGTCGTAGGCGAACCGCACGTCACGCAGCTCGACCCGGTGCCCCCGCGGCGAGGCGGGTTCGGCCGGCTCCGGCAGAGGCGCCACCTCGAGCACGTCCTTGATCCGGCCGGCCGCCCGCCGGGCGGCCTGAAGGTCGTCGAAGCCGTGGCCGAGGGCCGCGACCGGCGCGGTCAGGCCCAGTCCGAGGAGCATGAAGGGCAGCAGGTCCGCCGGGGCCATGCCGCCGGAGGTGATCAGCGCCGCGCCGCCGATCAGCACGACCAGCAGCACGAACGGCGGCGACAGCGCCAGCTGCATCGCCGCGGCGATCAGGGACATGTTGCGCACCCACCGGACGAAGACGTCGACGAAGTCGTCCGCGGCCCGGATGAACCTGCGGTGGGCGCGCTCGGCCCCGCCGAACGCCTTGACCACCGCGATGCCCTGCACGAACTCGACGGTGGAATCCGCGATCCGTCCCATCGCCGCGTCGAACTCCTCCTGCTCGCGCAGCCGGGCCGGCACCATCATCAGGGGGACCATCGCCACCGCCAGGGCCACCGGGATCAGGGTGATCAGCGTGAGCCGCCAGTCGACGGCGAACAGGTAGACCAGCGACACCAGCGGCACCACGAAGGCCGAGACCAGCTCGCCGGGGGCGTGGGCGATGAAGGGGTGCACGGCGCTGACGTCCTCGCCCACCACCTTGGCCACCTCTCCGGACCCGCGCCGGGAGAACCACCCGATCGGTACGCGCCCCAGCCGCGCCGCCAGGCGCCTGCGGAGCGCCAGCTGCACCTCACCGTCGAGGACGTGCCCGATCCCCGACGACGCGGCCGTGAACAGCAGCCGGACCAGCAGGCCGGCCGCGCCGGCCGTCACGACGGCCCAGACATGGCCAGGGTCAGCGGGGCCCGGCGAGAGCAGGACCCGGCCCACCTCGACGACGGCGAGCAGGGGCGCCAGGCCGGCGACGGCGCCGACCATCTGGAGCAGGACGACGGCGGCGAAAGCCCACCCGTACGGGCGCAGCAGTCCTGTCATGCCCGGTGCCGGCCCTGCTCCGGCATCCGGCGGGGGAGCGGGCCGCTCCCTGGCCGGGGCGAGATCGGTCGCGCTCATGGCTCTCCCGTGGTCGTGGATCTCATCGCGTTTCCTGAGCGGTGGTGGTGGCGGACGGCGTCAGCCGGCGAGGGCGCGGTGGAGCACGGTGCCGAGCTCGGCGATCTGACGTTGTGAGACCTCGGCGGACAGGATGGCCTGGGAGCCGTGGAAGGTGCCCGCCCACTGGTGGAGCTCGACCGAGACGCCGGCCTGGAGCAGGCGGGTGGCGTACACGATGTCCTCGTCGCGGTTGGGGCACAGCTCGGCCGTGGCGATGTAGGCGGGCGGCAGGCCGGTCAGGTCTTCCGCGCGTGCCGGGGCCGCGTACGCGGTGGCGGGGTTGCCGCCGAGGTAGTGGCCCCAGGCCGCGCGCACCTTGTCCCTGTTCATCCAGGGGGTGTCGGTGAAGGTGCGGGCCGACCACGTCTGCTGCCGGTCGTCGAGACCGGGCTGGTTGAGCAGCTGGAAGCAGATCCGCGGGCCGTGCTCGTCGCGGGCGCGCAGGGCCATCCCGGCGGCCAGCCCGCCGCCGGCGCTGTGCCCGCCGACGGCGATGCGGGCGGGGTCGAGGCCGAGCCGCCCGGCGTGCTCGGCCGTCCAGGCGAGGACGGCGTAGGAGTCGTCGAGGGCGGCGGGGAAGGGATGTTCGGGCGCCAGACGGTAGCCGACCGAGATCACCACCGTGCCGGAGACCTCGGCCAGCCGCGCGGCCCAGGGGTGCTCGGTCTCGAGGTCGCCCATGACCCAGCCGCCGCCGTGCAGCCACACGACGGCGCCCTGGCCGGCCTGCCGGGGACGGTAGACGCGGATCGGCACGCCGGGGCCGGCGGGCACGACATGGTCCTCGATCTCCAGGCCCGTCGTGTCCGGAGGCGCCACCGACGCGGCCAGTGTGGCGAAGTTGTCGCGCTCGGCGATCGGGTCGCGCAGGTCGGCTCGGGGGAACAACGGGATGAAAGCTTCGAGTTCGGGATCCATGCCGCTCATCCTCGCGGCGCCGGCCCACCAGGTCATCCGCCATCCGTCGCCCATCACGGCTCGGTCGCGCACCGATCGTCGCGTACTCTTCCCTGCATGGAGGCACTGGCTGTACGGCTGTCGCACCTGGACGCGGAGGCCGGAGGGGCGCTCCGGGTCGTCATGTTCTACGACACGCTGATGCGCCGCCGGGTGGATCTCCCGGCACTCGCCCGGGCCTCGGCCAACCTGGCCGGCTGCGTGGCGGGCATCAGGCTGCACGACCCGGACCGCGTGATCCGCTTCTCGCACGACGGCAGGCAGGCGGCCGGCGCGCCGGCGCCCGCGTCCACCACGGCGCCGATCACCCTCGACGACGAGGAGGTCGGCACGGTCTGGCTGGAACGCTCCGCCCCTCCCTTGCCGCTCGACGAGCTGCTGCTGGACCGGCTCGCCATCGCCGTCGCGGCCGTCGTCGAGAGGTACGGCCCGGCCAGCACCACCATGGCCGACCCGGCCCTCGTCGAGCTGGCGATCAGCCCCGGCAGCGAGGACGCCGCCAGAGCGCGGGCGCTGCGGCTGCTGGGCTTCGCCGCCGACCTGCCCGTACGCGTCGTCGCCGTACGGTCACGGCTCCCGCTCGACCAGGTCGGCGGCCTGATCTGCCCGGCACGCCCGGTCAGGGCGGCGTCGGTCGGCGGCGTGGGCGTCATCCTGGCCACCACCGTCGACCAGAGCCGCCTTTCCGCGGGCGCGCGGGCGGGCATCGGTTCCGCGGCCGGCCCTTGCGTGTCCTGGCAGCAGGCGCGCACCGCCCTGCGCTACACCACCGCGCGCCGGCCGGTCGTGCACTACGAGGACCTGGGCGCGCTGGCGCTGCTGGCCGAGATCCCGCCGGAGGTCGCGCGCGGCAACCCCGACGTGGCGGCGATCGGCCGGCTGGCCGGCGCTCCGGAGGACCTGGACACCTTGGACGCCTACTGTGCCACCGGCTCCCTGCGCC
The DNA here is from genome assembly GCF_004352805.1 of Nonomuraea mesophila. NCBI lineage: Bacteria > Bacillati > Actinomycetota > Actinomycetes > Streptosporangiales > Streptosporangiaceae > Nonomuraea > Nonomuraea mesophila. The sequence continues at coordinate 27,044 of NZ_SMLD01000081.1, read as the reverse complement.
AGGCCGCCGACCTCCTGCACCTGCACCACAGCAGCATCGCCCGCCGGGTCGAACAGATCGGCAAGGCGCTGAGCATCGACCTCACCGAACCGGCCGGGCTGACCCGGGCCAGGATCGCCCTCACCACGTGGCGGCTCCTCGGCGAGTGACGAGCGCCGGCGCCCGGGTCCTGCCTCCTCAGCCGAACTGCCCGGGCTGGTAGTCGCCGGCCGGCTGCTGGGTGATGACGTTCAGGCGGTTGAAGGCGTTGATGGTGGCGATGAGCGTCACCAGGGCGGTGAGCTGCTCCTCGTCGTAGTGCTTGGCGACGTTCGCCCACACCTCGTCGGAGACACCGCCGGCCGCGTCCGCGAGGCGGGTGCCCTCCTCCGCCAGTTCCAGGGCGGCGCGCTCGGCCTCGGTGAACACCGTGGCCTCCCGCCAGGCCGCGACCAGGTTGAGCCGCACCGAGCTCTCCCCGGCGTGCGCGGCGTCCTTGGTGTGCATGTCGACGCAGAAGGCGCAGCCGTTGATCTGGCTGGCGCGCAGTTGCACCAGCTCTATGGTCGTGGCCGGCAGGCTGGACTCCTTGACCACCCTGCTCACCGCGATGAAGTGCTTCAGCGTCTTGGCGGCGAAATCGTTGCCGAACAGGCTCAGGCGAGCGTTCATAGTGTGCTCCTTGTCGTTGTCGCTGGTCGTACCCCCTTGACGGAGCGGCCCGGTGAAGTGTGACAAGTATGGATGTGACATGGGCCACTCTTCCCGCGCGAGATCCGGGCTACTCACCGGTGACCGTGCGGACCTCCCGGGTGGCGTCCTGGACGGCGGCCGTCGTCTCCGCGACGAAGCGCATGAGCTCTTCGAGGCGGTCGGCGGGATAACGGCCGATGACCTCCTCCATGCGCTGCCCGACCGGCTCGAAGGCCGCGTGCAGGGCCGCGTCGAGCTCGTGGCCGCCGACCTTCTCGATGCGCACGCGGCGCCGGTCGGCGGGGTCGGCGACGCGGCGGACCTGGCCGCTGCGTTCGAGCCGGTCGATGAGCCGGGTGGTGGCGCCCGTCGACAACCCCGTGCGGTCGGCGAGCTCACCGGCGCCGAGAGGGCCGTGCAGTTCCACGAGGTTCAAGGCGAACAGGTCGGTCGGATGCATGCCGATGGCGTTGGCCGTGACGTGACCGTGCAGGATCACGGCGGTGAAGAACTCGCGGATCATCCGTTCCTGATGGGCCGCGGGCTCGTCCGGCTCCGGCGGATGTGTTGACACCGCTCCTCCTCAAGGGCACGCTCTTCAATAACTGCATGATGCAGAAGCTTATCGATGCAGATAATTGTAGCGGAAGTGAGCTGGTGGAACGATGCCCACCGCGAGAGACCGGACCGAGGCAACCGCCCGGCGGACGGAGCGCTCCCTCGCTCCCGACCTGGCACGCGGCGCGATGTTACTGCTGATCGTGTTGTCGAACACGAGCTACTACCTGTGGCGGGGGTTCGGAGAGAGCGCCCTGGACGGGTTCGTCAGATCGGCCATGGCCGTCGTGCTGGACCTGCGGATCTATCCGATGTTCGCCTTCCTCATCGGCTACGGCATGGTCCAGATCCACAACCGCAGGCCGGACGAACGCGGCGCGATCTCCCTGCTGAGGCGCCGGGGCGCCTGGATGATCGTGTTCGGCCTGGCCCACGCCGCGCTTCTCATGTCGACCGACGTCCTCGGCACATGGGGGCTGTTCACCCTCGTGCTGGCCGGGCTGTTCCTGCGGCGGAGCGACCGCACCGTGCTCACCTGGTGCGGGATCGGGGTCGCCTACCTCACGCTCGTGCTGGTCGTCCTGACGGTCGTGCGGTTCGCCGTGGGAGACCTCGACGTCACGGCCGGGACCGACAGCGCCGTGGCCCTCTCCGGGTCCGGTGAACCCGGTTATCTCGCCTCCGTGCTCGTCCGCACGATGTCCTGGCCAGGGGTCACCGCCGCCACCCTCCTCCTGGGCACGGCGCCCATCGCGATCCTGCTCGGCATCTGGGCCGCGCGCCACCGCGTGCTGGAGGAACCCGGCCGCCACCTGCGAAAGCTGCGCTGGACCGCAAGCGCGGGCGTCGCGATCGGCTGGACCGGCGGGCTTCCGCCGGCGCTCGGGGACAGCCCGGACGCCGTCATCGTCTGGCTGCAGTCCATGACCGGCCTGCCGTGCGGGGTCGGGTACGCGGCGGCGTTCGGCCTGATCGCCCACGCCGTCTCCCGCCGGCCGAGGCCCGCCTTCCCCGTGGTGGCGCTGGCCGCGGTCGGCAAACGCTCACTGTCGTGCTACCTCACCCATTCAGTGATCTTCGCCCCGGTGCTCGCCGCCTGGGGGCTCGGCCTCGGCGGGCACCTGACCCAGGCCGGCATGGCGCTGTTCGCGTGCGGGGTGTGGCTCGTCACGGTCGCGGGGGCGTACACACTCGAACGGGGCGGCAGGCGCGGGCCCGCGGAGATCGCCCTGCGGCACCTGATCCACCGGCCCGCCGCGAAACGCGCGTCATCGTGAAGCTACCGCACGTACGGAGACTTTTCGTCCCGTGCGGAGAAAACTGCGCGGCCGTCCCACCGCGGTGAACACCTCGATCAGAAGCGGGCAGGGCCGCCGTTGATGTCGAGGGCGTGGCGGGTGGCCTGTACGAAGGCGCGGACGCGGGCGGTGTCGGCGGCGGTTCGCCAGACCACGGCGACGTCGGTGTCCGGCGCGTCCACCAGCGGGATGAAGGCGATGTCGGGTCTGTTGTAGTAGCGCTCGACGGAGGCGGCCACGGGGGAGATGCCCTGGCCTGCGGCGATCAGTGCCAGCAGTTCCTGGAACGTGCTGATGTCCTGTCCGCGAGGAATGGCCCTGCCGCTCGGAGTGGAGCGGGGGACGTGGAAATCCCACCAGTAGCCGGGGGCCGGACCGGTGATGCCGAACACCGTGTCCCGGGCCAGGTCCTCCAGGGAGACGCTGGATCGCCGGGAGAACGGATGGCGCGCCGGCACGGCCAGGACGCGGGGTTCCGTGAGGACGACCGGGCCCACGGTCAGATCGGGCTCGGTCACGGGTAGCCGGGTGAGCAGGAGGTCGACCTCGCCGGCGCGCAGCGGCCCGAGAGGGTCGGAGAAGTGGGTCTCGCGCATCTGAATCTCGCAGCCGGGGTGGCGGGCCCGGAAAGTGTCCATGATCGTGGGGGAGAGCTCGCCGGCACCCACGCCCAGGAACCCGACGCGCAGTGTGCCGTGCACGCCGCGGGCGGTGGCCGTCGCCCGCGCCATCGCCTCGGCCATGCCCTGGTACAGCGGTTGCAGGTCGTCACGCAGCTGGGCGCCCAGCGGGGTGAGTTGCACGCGGCGGCTGGTGCGTTCGAACAAGGGCGCGCCGATCCGGCGCTCCAGCTTCTTGATCGTCTGGCTCACTCGTGGCTGGGACAGGCGCAGCCGCTCGGCAGTGCGGCCGAAGTGCCTCTCGTCGGCCAGGACGAGAAAGATTTCCAGTTCGTACCGTTCAGGCAGCCGGGCGCTATTCATAAGCCTCGATTATCGCTTGTTCCGTTCTCCGCCGTTGTTCGGGGGTGCGCGCGTACCGATCATGAATGGGTCCCGAGGTTGAGATCGAGGAGAGGGAAGACATGTCCGCAGGTATCGACATCGCGGCGGCCGAACAGCGCGGGCCGGCCCCCCAGGAGGGTCGCCTGTCCAGGCGTGAGACATGGACGCTGGTGGTGGTGATGACCGGCACGTTCATGGCGATCATGGATTCGTTCATCGTGAATGTGGCCGTGCCGTCGATCCGTGCCGAGTTGCCGGCCAGTTTCTCGCAGGTGGAGCTGGCCGTGAGTGGTTATGTGCTGGTGTACGGGCTGATGCTGGTGACGGGGGGCCGGCTGGGCGACCTGTACGGCACGCGGCGGTTGTACCTGGTCGGGACCTGGGTCTTCCTGCTCGGCTCCCTGGCGGCCGGGCTGGCTCCCGACCCGGTGTCGTTGATCGCTTTCCGCGCCGTCCAGGCGGTTGGGGCCGGTCTGTTCTATCCGCAGGTGCTGGCGGTGCTGCAGACCGTGTTCACCGGCCGGGCGCGGACGACGGCGTTCGCGGTGTTCGGCGCGACGATCGGGCTGGCCTCGATCGCCGGGCAGGTGCTGGGCGGCCTGCTGATCCACCTCGACGTGTTCGGCCTGGGCTGGCGCAACGTGTTCCTGGTGAACGTGCCGATCGGGCTGGCCGTCCTGGCCGGCGCCGCCCGGCTGCTGCCCTCCGGCCGCGCCTCGGGCAGCCGTTCCGGGCTCGACCTGACCGGCGTCGGCCTGCTCAGCGGGGCGCTGCTCCTCCTGTCGGTTCCGCTGGTGGAAGGTCAGCACGCGGGCTGGCCCGTCTGGACCTGGATCTCGCTGGGCGCCTCGCTCCCCGTGCTGGCCGCCTTCGTGGTCTGGGAGCGGCGGCTGGCCGTACGCGGGGGCAGCCCGCTGCTCGACCCTGCCCTGTTCCGTCTGCGGGCCTTCACGTCAGGAAACGCGATCGCGCTGGCCTTCTTCGCCGGGAACGCGGGCCTGTTCTTCGTCCTCACCCTCCAGTTGCAGAACGGCATGGGCTATTCGCCGCTGGTCGCCGGGCTCACCTTCGTCCCGCTCGCCGTGGCCTTCGCCGCCGCCTCGCTCCTGGGACCGCGCATCCAGGCCGTGCTGGGACACCACCTGCTCACCCTCGGCTACGCCATCAACGCCGCCGGCACCCTCGCGCTGCTCGCCACGGTATGGGCCGCGGGAACCGGCGCGACGGGCTGGATCCTGCTGCCCTCCCTCGCCGTCACCGGCTTCGGCCAAGGCCTGGGCGTCAGCCCACTGATCGGAACCGTGCTGACCGGCGTGCCCGCGAAGGACGCCGGGGCGGCGGGCGGCGTGCTGGAGACCGCCACCCAGGTGGGCATGTCGCTGGGAGTCGCGATTCTGAGCCTGGTCTTCTTCGCCTTCCTCGGCCAGCGGACGTCACCTGCCGCGTTCTCCGACGCGTTCACCATCACGCTGATCGGCAACCTCGCGCTCGCCCTCACCGCCCTGGCTCTGCTGCCGCCGCTGTTCCGCGCCCTCGCCCCGCGCGGCGGGCGAGGGTGAGGCGACCAGGGCGAGCCCGATGAGAGCGCGGATCTCGCCGGCCCGGCAGGTGTGCTCGGCAGACGCGACGGCTTCTCCAGCCTGTACGAGCTCCTGAGACCCGCGAGCGACGGTCACCCTTGACGCACGTCCGGTTCGAGCCGGTCGAGGAGCCGTTCCACCATGGCCATGATCGTGTCGTCGCCCATCTCACCGAGGAGGCGCTGGGTGCGCAGGCCCTCGATGAGGCAGAGCAGTTCCCGGGCGCGGGCGTCGGCGTCGGCCACGCCGGCCCCGCCGAACTGCTCGGCCACCAGGGCGTGCAGCAGCGCGTACTGCCGGCGGAAGATCTGCGCGAGCTTCGGGTCGGCCGCGGCGCGCAGCGTGAACGCCGCGGCGATCCTCGCCTCGGCGGCACGTTCCTCGTCCAGCGGAAGCAGCTCGATCGCGATCGCGCGCAGCACGCGACGGGGCGCAGAGGGCCGCGGCGCGCCGGCGGCGCGGGCCGAGAGCCTCTCCACCAGGCGGCGACCGTGGTGCTCCAGCGTGAACAGCAGCATGTCGTCCTTCGTGGTGAAGTGATGCTGGAGGGCTCCGGTGCTCACTCCGGCCTCCGCCGCGACCTCCCGCATGCCGAGCGCGTCCGGCCCGCCGCGGCTCAGCACCCGTCCGACCGCCTCCGCGATGGCGGCGCGGCGCTGTGACGGGTCGAGTCTGGTTCTCATGCCACCTACATTACACTTGTAATGTAGTGTGCGATCGACGAAGTGGGGGATCGGGGTGCGGTTGAGCGGCTTCGTGGACGACGAGGCGCGGGAACGGTTCTTCTCGCTGTACGACCAGGCCATGGCGGCCTGGCCGCGGCACACCCGTCACGAGGTGGCGACCTCGTTCGGGCCCACCGCCGTGCACCGCGCGCACGGCGGCACGGGACCGCCCCTGGTGCTCCTGCACGGTGGCAACGCGACCTCCGCCTCCTGGGCGCCGATCATGCCGATGTTGACGGCGTACGGCACGGTCCTCGCCGTCGACACCCTCGGCGACGCCGGCGCCAGCGTCCAGAAGCGCCCCGTGACCGACGCGCGAGAGCGCGCGCAGTGGCTCGACGAGGTGCTGGCCGAGCTGGACTGCGACCGCGCCCACCTGATAGGGCTCTCGTACGGCGGCTGGATGGCGCTCAACCAGGCGGTGCACCGGCCGCGACGGGTCGCCTCGGTGACGGCGCTCGAACCGGCCAGGGCGCTCGTCCCCGTCCGCGCGGCGTTCGTGCTCCGGGCGCTGGTGGTGCTGCTGACCGGCTCCAGGGCGGCCGCCGGCCGCTACCTGGCCTGGTGCCGGGCAGGCCGGGTGCCGCCGCCGCCGATGCGCGACCTGCTGGTGTCGGCGCTGCTGGACCACCGGCAGCGAGCCGTCACCGCGCCGCAGGCCCTGACCGACGACCAGCTGCGCGCGATCACCGTGCCCACGCTGGTGGTCCTCGGCGGACGCAGTCCGGTCCACGACGTACGCCGCGCGGCGGAACGTGCCCGGAGGCTGCTGCCCGGCCACCGTACGGAGATCGTGCCGGACGCCGGGCACGGCCTGCCGGCCGACGCGCCCGAGGCGGTGGGGCGGCTGATCCGGTCGTTCCTCGCCGAGCTGTCCCCGGCCGCCGACCGGCACGGGACGCCGCCCCCGCCGCGGTGATCCCCCGTTCGCGGCCGACCCGGGCCCGCGCTCTGCGTACGTGGGGCACTATGGGGTCATGAAACAGGCCGTCCCCCGCACCCGCCTCGACCTCGACCGGATCCGCGCGGTTCGCCACGTGATCGACCCGCGGTTCCTGGACAGCCCGCTGTACGAGTGCGACGCGCTGGGACGCCGGCTCGGCTGCACGGTGAGCGTCAAGCTGGAGACGGCCAACCCGGTGCGCAGCTTCAAGGGGCGAGGCGCCGAACTGGTCGTGAGCGGGCTGACCGGCCAGGGCCGCACGGCCGCGGTGTGCGCCAGCGCCGGCAACCTCGGCCAGGCACTCGCCTGGTCGGGGCGCCGCCATGGCCTCGATGTGACGGTGGTGGCGTCGCGCTCCGCGCCCGCCGCCAAGCTCGCCGGGATGCGTGCGCTGGGCGCCGAGCTGGAGCTGGTGGAGGGCGACTTCGAAACGGCCCGCGAGCGGGCGGTGAGCATCGCGCGACAGCGTGACGTGCGCCTGGTCGAGGACAGCCTGGACATCGAGACCTGCGAGGGCGCGGCCACCATCGGCCTGGAACTGGCGAGCGGGACGCCCCCGTTCGACGCCGTCCTGATCGCCTTGGGCGGCGGCGCGATGGCCACCGGCGTGGGCCACGTCCTGAAGAGCCTGCTGCCCGCGGTCGAGGTGATCTGCGTACAGCCCCTCGGGGCGCCCGCGATGACCCGCTCCTTCCACGAGCGCCGGGTCGTCACCACCGGCGCCACCGACACCATCGCCGACGGGGTCGCCGGCCGCTACCCGATCCCCGCGGTCCTGGACGACCTCCTCCAGGTGGCCGACGACGCCGTCCTGGTGCGGGAGTCGTCGATCGTCGCGGGCATGCGCATGCTCCTGGAGGACGCCGGGCTCGTCGCCGAACCCTCGGCCGCCCTCGGTGTCGCCGCCGTGCTGGAGGACCGTGACCGCTTCGCCGGACGCCACGTGGCCACCATCGTCTGCGGCGGCAACGTCGACCTGGACGCCTATCACCGCTGGGTCGGCACCCGCTGAGGCCTCGCGCGGACCGGCGCCGGCGACCGGGGTGGGCGTCAACCATAGGTTGACGATGGACAATCGTCAACCTATGGTTGACGGCATGGACAGTACGGTACGTCTCGACGACCTGATCTCCTCGATCAAGAAGCGCCACCCCGACGCCGACCCCCTGGGCGAGTTGTCGGACGCGGTGGCCCTGGGCGAGCACATCGGCGAGGTGGCCGACCACCTGATCGGCCACTTCGTCGACCAGGCCAGGCGCTCCGGCGCCTCCTGGACCGACATCGGGCGCGGCATGGGCGTCACCAAACAGGCCGCGCAGAAGCGGTTCGTGCCCAAGGACGGCGGCCAGGACCTGCCGGCCGACATGCGCGCCTACGCCCGCTTCACCGATCGGGCCCGCAGCGTCGTCGTCAAGGCTCAGGAGGAGGCGCGGGAAGGGGGCCACGACCACATCGAGCCCGGCCACCTGGTGCTCGGGCTGCTGCGCGAGCCGGAGGCGCTGGCGGCCGCGACCATGGTGGCGCTCGGCGCGTCACCCGGCTCCGTCAAGGACGCCGTGACGGCCGCGCTCGGGCCGGGCGAGGGAAGTCCCCGGCAGATGGTCACCCCGTTCTCCGCGCAGGGCAGGAAGGCTCTGGACCTGACGTTGCGCGAGGGGCTGCGGCTGGGCCACGACTATGTGGGCACCGAGCACATCCTGCTCGGCATCCTGTCGCTGGAGGACGGGCCGGTGGTGCGGGCGCTGGCGGACCTGGGCGTGACCAAGGAACCGGCCGAGCGTGAGATCCTCCGGGCGATCGACGAGATCCGGCAGTCGAAGGATTGACCTTCCGCCGTGCCCGAGGGGCCGGTGCCGGTCAGTCGGGCCCGGTGGTGAAGTCCCACCGGGTGTGGCTGAACCCCTCCGTCTTGCCGAACCCCAGGGCCTGTGCCGGCACGACCTCGTACACCAGCGGTTCGTGCCCGTGCATGCGGAAGACACCGTCGTCGCCGACCTCGGCGGCCCAGGCGCTGCCGTACTTGGCGGTGTGGGCGCCGGCCACCCGGCGCAGCACCTCCCGGTCGCGCACCTGGACGGCGTCGCCGTGCAGGACGATGTCCAGGCCCTCGTTCCACCGGTTGCACCCGGTGGTCACCGCGCAGTGCGGGCCGGCCGCGAGGTTCTTCGCCTTCTGCTCCTCCGGCCCGGTGGAGAAGTAGAAGGCGTCGTCCAGCCAGACCCCGACGACCGGCGTGACGTGCGGCCGCCCGTCGGGCCGGACGGTGGACACCCAGTACAGCTCCGCGGTCCCGAGGCCGGCGACGGCGTCCTGCCACGGGGTGGGCCGGGCGTTGTCGCTGCTGTAGCGCGGGTCGATGGTGGTTTCGGGCGTACGGACCATGATGCTTCCCAACCCTCGACGATCGGCGGACCACGACGGTCAACTGCTACCCGGCACGCGGGCCACGGAACGGAGCAGGGGCCCGTCAGCCGGCGGCGCTCGACGATCCGACGGTGTGACCCTCATTCCGGATGTGGAACACCGTGCCGTGGAGCCCGAGGGGCGTCAGCCGCACAGCGTCGTCCTCGACCACGACGACGCCGTACTCGACGAGGGGCTCCAGCGTCGGGGTGAGCGGGTCGCCCTGGTGGGTCGCGACGGTGTCCCAGGAGAGTTGCCCGGTGTGTTCCGCGGCGGCCCGGCGCAGTTCGCATAGGGGCATGCCGCCCGGCGCCCGGAGCAGCGTGACCAGCAACGCGGGGACGAGGCCGTGGAAGGCGTCGTTGAAGTTGGGCAGGGCGTCCTCGTCGTCGGGGTCCTGGTCGAGAAGCTCGTCGAGAAGCTCCGTCTGGAGCCGGTCGGTGACGTTCCCGGCGAGGGCGCCGTACATGCCCGCGGCCCACGTCTCGACCGCCTCGGCGTCGGGGACGTCCGGCCAGGCGACACCCCGGGGCGTCGCGAAGAAGCCCTCTTCGACCTCCAGGAAGCCGGCACTGGCGGCGAGCGACGACACCGTGCCCTCCTCCTCGGACAGGTCCGCGCGCGGGAGGTCGTCCGGGCCGTACCCGAGGTCCTGGGCGCTTCTGGCGTATTCGGCCGCCCGCCGTAATGCGGCACTCTGCCTCGCGTCCGCGCCCAGCACACGCCCGCCGGCGAGGCGCACCGGTGGGAGTGCGGCGAGCACGTCGGCGTGAAGGTCGAAGAACCCCGGTGCCGGCGGCTCGAAATCGTCAAGATCCATCCGCTCAACGTACTGAGCCTTACCCGCGCGCGCCACGGTTTCCGATGACGCGCGGCAACACGAAACCGTCGGTGCCGCTCGATAGGAAGGAGACCCGCACACCCCTGGAGAAGAGGAGCAGGCCGTCATGGACGAGACACCCCGGCCGCGGGTCGTGGTCTCCGTGTCGACGTCGGTCGACGGGCGGGTGACGCTCCGCCGCGACCGGCTGCTGATGGACGACAGCGCCGCCGCGATCTGGCGGTCCATGCAGCCGGAGGGGGCGCAGGCGGCCGAGGACGCGCGTTCGTCGCTGCTGGCCGGCCTGCATCGGCCGCAGGCGGTCCTGGAAGGGAGCGGATCGCTGGTCACCGACTCCGCCGGGCCGCTGACCGGCTTGCCCGAGGAGTTCGACGAGCCGGTGGAGGAACTCCGCACGGACTTCCTGCCCGAGGAGGTCGTCGAGCGGCCGGGGCACGAGAAGTGGTTCACGGTCGTCGACGGCCGGGGCCGGGTGCGGTGGTCGATGAAGCGCAACGGCGAGTTCGACCTGCTGGTGCTGGTGGCCCGCGCCACGCCCGCGCCCTATCTGGCCTGTCTGCGCCGGGAGAGGATCCCCTACCTGGTCGCCGGCGGCGAACGTGTCGACCTGGCCGCCGCCCTGCGGCGCATGCGGGACAAGCTCGGGGTCACCTGTGTCGTCTCGACGGCGGGGGGCGGGCTCAACGGCGCGCTGCTGCGGGCCGGCCTCGTCGACGAGATCCAGCTGGTCGTCATCCCCGCGGCCATCGGCGGGCTGGGCACGCCGTCGCTCTTCGACGGCCCCGAACTCGCCGACGGGGAGGTCCCCACCCGGCTGCGGCTGCTCTTCGCCCACGTGGGCGGCGACGGGATGCTCTGGCTGCGCTACGAGGTGATCCGCGAGGCCGCCCCCGCGTGAGGCCCTGACCCGGGCCGGCCGTCGGCCCGCGCGCGGTGTTCCCCAGGACTCCCGGGTGACGGCCGCAGGATGAGCGCCTCCCGCCCGGACGCGCTCATCCCTGGCTCGGCGTCAGCGCACACGCACCTGCGAGACGGCCGTCCCGCCGCCGGTGGCCTCCCACCCGGCCACGACCTTCGGCCCGGCGCCGAGGGCCCGGTCCAGCGTGACCGTCACCGTCGACGTCCCCTTGCGGGGCACGGTGACGACCCGGCCGCCCGCCGTGCCCTGGCCGTCGCGGACGAACAGGTGCGCCTTGCCCGCCGCGCCGGCCCGCAACCGCACCTTCACCGCACCCTCACCGCGCTCGGCGGAGACGGCCTCGCCGCCGCGCGACGGCCTGGCCGCGGGGCCGCCGGCCGGCGGCACGTGCACGCGCACCGCCTGCTCCAGCGACTGCGGCGAGTCGAGGCTGGACAGGGCCGTGTCGGGGATCACCGGATCGGCGGGCGTGGTCGGCCGGTCCGCCGGCGGCTCGTACCCGGGCAGCGTCGCCACGCCCCACCGGTACGGGTCGCCTTGCACCCCGCCCCATGTCGACCAGCCGATCCGGGTCTGGCCGGTCTTGTCCTGGGTGTCGGAGTCGTACACCAGGATGTTCAGCCCGAGGCGCTCGGGGTCGACGGCGGCGGGCAGCACCTCCATCGGGATGGACATCTCCACCATGTACGCGCCCTCCGACACCGCCGAGGCCACCCGCATGCCTGGGGCGGTCTCCTCACCGGAGCCCTGGCGGTTGTCGGCGTCCCGCAGGAAACACGGCGGGCCCTCGGCGGTCACCGGCAGCACCGCGGCCTTGAACGTCGTGGAGGTGTTCTCCGAGGTGCCCCGCGGGTCCAGGGTGACCTCCACCGCGTCGGTGCGCCAGTGGCGCTTGCAGTCGGAGGCGGGCAGCCGCGTGCCGAGCACGTCGTCCTTCACGTGCACCAGCAGGTACAGCGTGTCGTCGTGCCAGGCCGCCTTGGCCGTGCCCGAGCAGTCGGCCGCCGAGGAGCAGGCGTCGCCCTCCCACAGGCGGGAGACGTCGAGGGCGGCGCCCGCGTACTCGCCGTCGCCCTCGGCGCCGTCGACGTCCGGCGCCGAACCGGCCCGCGGGACGGTGGCCGCGGGCACGAGCTCCAGTGCCGGCCTGGTCGTGCTGGAGCCGTCCTCGCTCGTGGTGGTGATGGTGTAGGCGTAGTCGCCGCCCTCGTTCGAGGTCTTCAGCGACGGGTCGGAGTTGGTGACGGTGAACGGCACGGTCGCCGACTCGCCCGCCGCCAGGTCGTCGAACGTGGCCTCGGCGCGGTCGGCGGTGAAGCCACCGGGCAGGCCGAGGCGAACGGTGCCCGACCGGGTGTCCTCGCTCACGTTCGTGACCACGACGCCGACCTGCCGGGACCCGCCCGAAGGGAGCGTGAGCACCGGGGTGACCAGGCCGCGCAGCTGCGGCACGCCCACCTCGTCCACCCAGGTGCGGAACTGGGCGACCTGGGGGAGTGGCTGCTGCTCACCGCGTACGGCCGGGCTGAGCTCGACCTGGCGGTCGGTGTGGCCGCGGCCCCGCTCGGTGCTCAGCGTGGCCGCGAGGCGCACGCGCCCGCCCGCGCCCCCCGCGTTCCCAGAGGGAGGCGTCACCGTGAACGTCGCCTCGCCGGTGCGGCCCGCGCCGAGCCTGCCGAGGTCGCCGGACCCGCTGACCCGCCAGCCGTCCGGCACGCGCAGCGCCACGGACGAGCGCCCCAGCGCCGTGCGCGGGGGTGCGGTCGCGGTGACCTCGACCCTGAACGCCGTCCCCGGCCGCACGTCGAACGTCTCCGAGCGCAGGGAGAACAGCGTGCCGAGCGGCACGGCGCCCTTCGCCCTGGTCAACGAGCCGTCGAGGACGGCCGTGGGCGCCGCCGCGGCGTCGGTGCCCGGCTCGGGGAACGGCACCCGGGCGTCCACCTGGGTGAAGAAGTCGCACCCGAGCTGGGCGGGGTCGCTCGGCACGTCGGGGAAAGCGGCCCAGCCCTGGGAGGCGTACGTGCGCTGAGCCTCGCGCTCGAGGGCGGCCCACGTGGCGCCCCGCGCGGCGGAGGCGCGCCCGCTCCACACGCCGTAGACGTTCTGCGCCGGGTTGTCAGGGCGGAACGTGGCGGCGCAGTCGGGGCCGCTGGCGGAGGTGCCGCGCCCGCCGCCGGTCAGCAGCCGGGCGGGCGCGAAGGGCCGCAGCCCCTCCCGGCTGATCTGGTGGGGGAACGCCTTCGGGTCGGCCGCCGCGTAGAACGCCTCGACGGCCAGCCGCGCGGCCAGCTGATGGTTGCCGTGGTTGCCGGGCGTGGGGGCCGGATCCATGGTCAGCAGGATCTCCGGCCTGGTCGTACGGACGACCCTGACGACCTTCTCCAGCGTGTCGCCGCCCCACACCTGGTCGGTCAGCGGGGCGCTCACCGTGTAGTAGAAGTCGACGTCGTCGAGGTTGAACACCTCGCGCACCCCCGCCTTGCCCACGGCCGTGCGCTCCTCCGCCTCGCGCAGCAGGCCGAGCGCCGGGCCCTCCTCGGGCCCGACCGCGTTGCCGCCGCCCTCGCCCCTGGTCACGGTGACCACGCCGGTGCGCACGTCGTGGTCCTCGTTCCACTGCCCGAGCGTCGACAGGCTGAAGGCCTCGTCGTCGGGGTGCGCGCCGACGAACAGCGCGTCGAGGTCCACGGGGGAGCCGGGTCCACCACCGGCAGGGACGGCCGCGCCCGCCGGTGCGGCAGGCAGGAGAGCGAGCAGGACGGCGGCCGTCACGGCCAGCCGGCCCACGGCTGTTGCACGCATGGAACCTCCGGATGACTACTCGCGGACCGCCCCCTGGAGCAGCCCGCGGACGAAATGACGCTGGAGGAACAGGTAGAAGATCACGACCGGCGTCGCCACGATCACCGAGCCGGCCGCGAGGAGAGTGAAGCCCGAGGTGTACTGGCCCTGGAAGAAGGCCAGGCCCAGCGGCGCGGTCCGCAACGACTCGCTGGTCACCATGATCAGCGGGATGAGGAACTCGTTCCAGGTCCACATGAAGATCAGCAGGGTCAGGGTGACGACGGCGGGCCGGGCCGGCGGCAGCAGCACCCGCCACAGGATGCGCCAGCTCGACGCGCCGTCGATGCGAGCCGCCTCGACGATCGCCCGGTTGCTCGCGCGGAAGTACGCCCGCATCCAGAACGTGCCGAACGCCACCGACAACGCGACCTGCGGCAACGTCACCGACCAGAACGTGTCGATCAGGCCGAGCGTACGCAGGTCGAAGTAGAGCGGGACCGCGATGGCCTCGCTCGGCATCATGATCCCGAGCAGGAACAGGTAGAACAGCACCGACTGTCCGCGAAAGCGCATCGTGCCGAACGCGTACCCGCTCATGATCGACAGAACCACGCTGACGACCACGACGAACCCCGACACCAGCAGGCTGCTGCGCAGGTAGGTGCCGAAGTGCCCGATCTCCCACGCCGCGGCGAAGTTGCCGAACCCCGACGTCCCGCCGGTGTCGGCGGGGCCGAGCGCGGCCGACAGGATCGTCACGATGGGGAAGAGAGCGAACGCGGCGAACGCCGACAGGATGACGTAGTTGGCCACCCGTTCCCCGCGCGAGATCACGTGGTGCTCCTGTCCGCGAACCGGTTGATGCCGAACGAGATGGCGAAGATCACGACGGTGAGCGTCACGCCGATCGCCGCCGCCGAGCCCACCTGGCCGAGCCCGAAGGCCCGGTGGTAGACCTCGTACGACGGCACCGACGTGGAGTTTCCTGGGCCGCCGCGCGTGGTGACGTACACGAGGTCGAACGTGCGCAGCGCGGCGATCACGGTCAGCGTCAGCGCCACCGCGATCTCCCCGCGCACCGACGGCAGCGTGACGGCGAAGAACTCCTTGACGGCGCCGGCGCCGTCGAGCCGGGCCGCTTCGTACAGCTCGCCGGAGATGCGGCTCATCCCCGCCAGCAGCAGCACGGTCACCAGCCCCGTCTCGAACCACGTGCCGACCACACCGACCGCGGGCAGCGCGAACGTGTGGTCGCCCAGCCAGCCGCGCGTCAGCGAGTCGAGCCCGAGCCCGCCGAGCAGGCTGTTGAGCGTGCCGTCGGGGGCGTAGATGCGCCGCCAGGCGACGGCCACCACGACCATGGCGATCACCTGCGGCAGGAACACCACGGTGCGGAAGAACCCGAGCCCGCGCACCTTGGCGTGGTGCAGGATCGCCGCCAGCGCCAGCCCGACGGCCAGCGGCACGACCGCGTAGAACACGATGAGCACCAGGGCGTGCCCGAAGGCGGCCCGCAGCCCTTCGTCGGCGACGATCGCCACGTAGTTGTCCAGGCCCGCCCAGCGGCCGAGCGACAGCCCGTCCCAGTCGAAGAACGACAGGTGGACCGCGCGGCCGATCGGGTAGAGCAGGAACGCCGCGTAGATCACGAACGCCGGAAGCAGGTAGAGGTAGGCGACGCGGCGCGGTTCCCCCGGGGGCCGGGCCGCACCGGAACGCTGGGTCACCCGTTGCTCTCAGCGAACGTCTTGTAGTCCTTCTCCAGCGTGGCGAGGAACTCCTGCGGGCTCGCCTTCTCGGCCAGCAGGTCCTGCAGCGCCGCGCCCAGCGTGTCGGCGAACGTCGGGGTGGCGTAGTCGAGGTAGGGGACCAGCCCGTTCTCCGCGCTCACCGTGCCGAACGCGGTGAAGACGTCCTGCTGCGGGCCTTCCGGCACCTTCTGCGCGGCCGTGTCGGCGACGGGCAGGTTGCCGGTGTCGGTGAGCACCTTCATCGCGTCGGCGCTGGTGATGAAGTCGATGTACGCCGCCGCCGCGTCCGGGTGCGGGCTCTTGGCCGTGATGGCGAACGGCAGGCCGGTGCCCCCGGTCGCGACGGGCGCCGCGCCGTCCGTGGCGCCGGGCGGCAGGATGAAGCCGACGTCGTCGCCGAGGTTCTTCTGCAGGTCGGCGAGGAGCCAGGTGCCGGCGATCATGAAGACGCCCTCGCCCTTGCCGAACGCCTGCCAGGCCGGGTCGTAGCCCTGTCCGTTGAAGCCCTTGTTGAAGTAGCCCTTGCCGACCCAGTCGACGAGCTGCTGGGCGGCCTTGGTGTTCTCGGGGGTGTTCCACGAGGCGCCCTTGCGGCCGAAGGCCAGCGTACGGATCTGGTCGGCGGGCACGTCGCGGCTCTGCACGGTGCCGAACACGTGCACGGCGGGCCACTTGTCGAGGTTGCCCAGCTGCATCGGCACCTCGCCGGCCGCCTTGGCCTTGGCCAGCGCGGCCTGGAACTCCTCCCAGGTCTTCGGCGGCTCGAGGCCGAGCTCGGTCAGCTTGGCGGCGTTGTAGAAGATGCCGACGACCTCGCCGACCTGCGGCAGGCCGTACAGGTTGCCCTCGCCGAAAACCTTGCCGTCGGCGCTGTAGCGCGAGTAGCGCAGCACCGACTCCGGATAGCGCTCCTTCCATCCGTACGCCTCGGCGTAGGCGTCGAGCGGCAGCAACTGCCCCGCTTTCACGAACGCGCCCATCGACGAGCGCCCGTTGTTGGCCTCCACCACGTCGGGCGGCTCGTTGCCGCTGAGCGCCAGGCGCAGGGTGGTGTTGAGGTCGTCGAAGGAGCGGGACACCCGGTTGAGCTTGATGTTGGGGTATTTCGCCTCGAACGCGGCGTTGAGCTGCTTCATCTGGGCCGCCTGACCGCCGCGTACCTCCTGGTCCCAGACGGTGAGGGTGACGTCGCCGAGGGTCGCGGCGTCGGTGCGGACCGCCGACGCGCCGGGCTGCGAGGGGGTGGCCGCCGGCGGGGCCGAGGACCCGGGCGCGCACGCCGTGAGGGCCAGGGCCGCCGCGGCGAGCACGGCGAGCGTCCTGGAACCCGGCGATCTCGTGGTCCGGCCTTCTCGCGTCGGGGCGATCATGGTGTTACTCCTTCTGCGCAGGCACGCGAGACGTGGCCGGGCCCTCGTCGCCGGGCTCGCCTGACGTCTCGTGGGGGTGGTGGTGCGGCTGCGTCCTCGCAGCCCCCGGCGGCATGCCCACGTCGGCGTAGCGGGCGATGGTGGCCGCCGCGCGGCGGACCGCGCCCACCGGGACGGTGGGCACCAGCCGGTCGAGGAAGGCGTAGCGGCGGGCCAGCGAGCTGCCGTAGGCGCCGCTGTGGGCGGCCGCCGCGCGCACCTCGTGCCACCAGTCGGCGATGTCGCCCCAGCCCGGCGCGGCCAGCGAGCCGCCGAACTGCTGCACCGCGAGCCCCGCGCAGACCTCGGCGAAGGCCAGCCGGTCGGCCAGCGGCCAGCGGCACAACGTGCCCAGCACCAGGCCGGCGCCGAAGACGTCGCCCGCGCCTGTGGGGTCGAGCGCCGTCACCCGCGGCGCGGGGACGAACGCCTCCTCGCCCGTCATGGAGTCGATGGCCATGGCGCCGTTGGCGCCGTCGGTCACCACCGCGAGCGGCACCTTGTCGGCGATCGCGTAGAGGGCGTCGCGCGGGGTGTCGGCGCCGGTGTAGGCCATCGCCTCGATCGCGTTCGGCATGAACGCGTGGCAGAAGGACAGCTGATCGAGCATGGACGACGGCCAGGAGCCCGACGGGTCCCAGCCCACGTCCGCGAAGATGAGGGAGCCGTTGCGGTGCGCCAGCTCGGCCCAGCCGCACGAGCCGCCGGACGAGCCGAGCGGCTCGTCGGGGGAGAGCGTCATGATCACCGCCCGCGAGGGGGGCGGCGAGCCGATCATCTCGGAGCTCGCCATGGGGGCGGGGTGGCCGTGCGTCACCATGCTGCGGTCGCGGTCGACGGCCATGGAGACCGTCACCGGCGAGTGCCAGTGCTCGAAGCGCCGCGACCTGGACAGGTCGACCGCCTCCTGCTCCTCCAGGGTGCGCCAGCAGAAGTCGCCGTAGTCGTCGTCGCCGAACGCGGCGGCCAGCGAGGTGCGCAGGCCCAGCCGGCTGGTCGCGATGGCCAGGTTGGCGATGCCGCCGGGGCACGACCCCATGCCCTCGGCCCAGATCTCCGTGCCCGCGGCGGGCATGGCGGGCAGGCCCGTGAAGACGATGTCGAGGAAGACGGTGCCCGCCAGGAACACGTCGAACTTCGGACCCTCCGGGGTGCGCTCGCCGGCGAGAGGGTCGTACGCCTGGGCAGACACGGGGATGGGGCCTCCTCGACACTCCGATTGTCGGCAATCTTGCACGTTTGCTCGGCTACTTCAAGTGCTTTGCCGGTGGTTTTGCTCGGAGATGCTCACTCCTGCTCGATTTTGACTGATACACTCGCGCCGTGCTTCAGCGCCTCCGGCATGCCGAGATCATGCGAAGGGTCCGGCTCTCCGGCGCGACCAGCGTCCGTGATCTCGCCAGCCAGCTCGGCGTGAGCCCGTCCACCATACGCAGGGACCTCGAGGTGCTCGACCGTGACGGCACGCTGCGACGGGTCCGCGGCGGCGCCCTGCCCAGCGCCGACGCCGACGACGACCGGCCCTTCGCCGAGGTGGCCGCGGTCGACGAGCAGGACAAGGAGGCGGTGGCCGCCCGGGCCGCGCAGCTCGTCGCCGACGGCGAGGTGCTGCTGCTCGACATCGGGACCACCACGATGCGGCTGGCCCGCCGGCTGCGCGGCCGGCGCGTCACGGTGGTCACCTCCAGCCTGGCCGTGCTCGACGCGCTCCGCTCCGACACCGCGGTCGAGCTGCTGCTGCTCGGCGGCATGGTGCGCAGGACGTACCACTCGCTGGTCGGCGTGCTCACCGAGGCCGCGCTGAGCCAGGTCGTCGCCGACCGGGTGTTCCTCGGAGCCAGCGGCGTGCGGCCCGACGGGCAGCTCGTCGACACCACACTCGCCGAGGTGCCGCTGAAGCGCGCCATGATCGCGGCGGCCGGGCAGGTGGTGCTGCTCGTCGACCGCCACAAGTTTCCCGGCACCGGCGCCCTGCGGGTGTGTGGGCCCGAGGACATCGACGTGATCGTCACGAACGAGGGCGCCGACAGCACGACGCTCGACGCCTGCGCCGCAGCGGGCGCCCAGGTGCTTCTCACGTAAGGGGTTCGGATGAGACTGGCCGTCCTCGGCGGCGGGGGCTTCAGGGTCCCGCTCGTCTACGGCGCGCTGCTGCGCGACACCGCCAAGCCGCGCGTGGAGGAGGTGGTGCTCCACGACGTGTCCGCCGAGCGGCTGGAGGCCGTCCAGCACGTGCTGCGCTCCATGGCCGCCGGGCACGACGACCCGCCCCGCGTGCGGGTCACCACCGACCTCGACACCGCGCTGCGCGATGCGGACTTCGTCTTCTCCGCCATCCGCGTCGGCGGGCTGGCGGGCCGCGTCGCCGACGAACGGGTGGCGCTGGACCTGGGGCTGCTCGGGCAGGAAACCACCGGCCCCGGCGGCGTCGCCTACGGCCTGCGCACCGTCCCCGTCGCGGTGCGGGTGGCCGAACGGGTGGCCGCACTCGCCCCCCAAGCCTGGGTCATCAACTTCACCAACCCCGCCGGCATGATCACCGAGGCCATGCGCCAGGTGCTCGGCGACCGCGTCATCGGCATCTGCGACTCGCCCATCGGCCTGGTGCGCCGGGCCGCCGCCGCGCTCGGGCTCGACCCGGCGCGCGTCTCGCCCCAATATGCCGGGCTCAACCACCTCGGCTGGTTGTGCGGGCTCACCCACCAGGGCGAGGACGTGCTGCCCCGCCTCCTCGCCGACGACGCCGCACTGCGGCAGGTGGAGGAGGCCCGCGTGCTCGGCCCCGACTGGGTGCGCGCGCTCGGCGCGATCCCCAACGAATACCTGTACTACTACTACTTCACCCGGGAGTCGGTCGCCGCCATCTCCGGCCGCACCCGCGGCGAGACCCTGCTGCGCCAGCAGGACGACTTCTACGCGGCCGTACGCGCCCGGCCCGGCGACGCCCTGGCCTCATGGGAGAGGGCGCGCAGGGAACGCGACGAGTCGTACATGGCCGAGGCCCGCGACGTGACCGCCGCCGGCGAACGCGACGCCGCCGACCTGGAGGCGGGCGGGTACGAAGGCATCGCCCTCGCCCTCATGGCCGCCCTCGCGCGCGGGGAGCCGTCCACCATGATCCTCAACGTGCGCAACGGCGGCGCGGTCGCCGGGCTGCCCGCCGAGGCGGTCGTGGAGATTCCGTGCGCGGTGGGCGGCGGCGGAGTGCGGCCGCTGGCCACCGGCCCGCTCCCGGGCCGCTTCCTCGGCCTGGTGCAGCAGGTCAAGGCGGTGGAGCAGACGGCCATCGAGGCGGCCCTGTCGGGGTCGCCGCGGCAGGCGGCGGCGGCGTTCGCTCTGCACCCGCTGGTCGACTCGGTGACGGTGGGCCGCGAACTGCTCGCCGGCTACCGGGCCCGCATCCCGGAACTGGACGCGGTCTTCTCCCACCCCTGACCGCCTCAGCACGCCGTCCCCGGCCCTCGCACGACGACCCGGCTCGCGTACGGTCTGTAACCCGCGCGCTGCCGTCGACCGGGCCGTCGACCGGGCCGTCGACCGGGCCGTCGACCGGGCCGTCGTCCGCGGTGAAGGGAGCGCTGGCCGCCGATGAACTCCGGACGCCTGGCGTCGACCCACCACACCACGTCGTAGCGATCGGAAAAGCGATGAGCATACTCCTGGGCCATCGCGGACTTGCCGATGCCGCCCTGACCTCTGAGGGCCACCACGTTGTGCTCTGCATGCAGGCAGCGGTGAACCTTGACCAGCAGTGCGCTACGACCCACGAATCGGGATTGCGAATCGGCAGTTTTCTCGCGGTCCATAACAGCTCGGGCTGATCGGCGCTGTCGTTCGATTCCTGGGATGGGCCCGCGCTCACCTCGTGGGAGCCGCTGTGCTGTGCCGGAAGAGGGGCCGCCGGAACGTTTCGTCCTCCGGTGACACTCCATATCGAGACCGCACGCCCGCTCAAGCCGACAAACGCGCCTATGACGCGGCAAGCTTGTCCGCCTGCTCCACACCGATTGTCGCGAAGAAGATTCCCCGTGCCAACGCCAATATGCCGACGGTGAGGGTGGTGATCCATGCTCTTATCGAGCAACGCACCGCGTAGGTGCTTATTGACGAATGGCCTTTTCGTTTGCCGGTGGTCCGTGGGAACGCCGGCGGCCCGGCCATGCCGGTCGGGGCTCCGGTTCGGAGCGGGTTGGGCCCGTTCTGAACATCCCTAGCACTCCCTGTCATGCGCCATAATAGGGAGTGTCATGGAACATTTCACCGTGGAGCAGGTGGCGGCCCGGCTAGGGCTGCACGTCAAGACCGTGCGTAACTACGTGCGTGACGGGCGGCTGCCCGCCGTGCGGATCGGTAAGCGCTATCGCATCGCCAAGGAGGACCTGGAGGCGTTCACCGGCCTGCCGGTTTCCATGCCCGCCCCCGCCCGGCGCGCCGAGGTGTCGAGCATCGTGCAGATCGACGGCATCGCCAGGAGCGACATGGACCGTGTCAGCACGATGGTGCTGGGCGCCCTGTCCGGCGGGCCGCGCGGGCTGCGCGTGGAGTTCGTCCACGACGAGGAACGTTCCCACCTGAAGATCATCATCCTGGGCGGGCTGGAGGAGACCGCCCAGGTGCTGAGGATCGTCGACGCCCTCGTGCGCGACTGACAGCGCCCGTCCCCGTCTGGAGGAAGACCCTCATGCCCGACCTTTACGTCTGCGACCCGCACGGCGAGCCCCTGCGCGAGGCCCGCGACGCGCTCGACCTGATCGGGGAGGCCTGGGGGCGCCAGGCCACGTGGGTCGCCGTCCCCGTGGAACGCCTGCACGACGACTTCTTCGTCCTGCGCAGCGGGGTCGCGGGCGAGTTCGCGCAGAAGTTCGTCAACTACCGGATCGGCCTCGCGGTGGTCGGCGACGTCTCCCGGCACGTCACGCCCGGCTCAGCGCTCGAGGCGTGGGTGACCGAGTCGAACCGGGGTCAGCACCTCTGGTTCGTCCGCGACCTGGACGAGCTGGCCGAGCGGCGCTCCAGCCGCGACGACCCCGCCGCACAGAGCTGAGGGTCAGCCGGACTTCACGGCCGCCTCGATGCCGTCGAGGAGCACCGCCAGACCGACGGCGAACGTCTCGCCGACCCGGCGCTCCAGGTAGGGTTCGTCCGTCGCGGGCTCGTCGTCCTCCGACTCCACCCACGTCACCATGGGATAGCGGGAGGCGAACCCGGGCGCCACCTCCTCCAGCAGCGACGAGCGCGCCCGCCACCACTCCTCGTCGGACACCCCGGTCGCCGACGGCGCCTGCCGCGACTCGGAGACCGTGCGCGCCGCCCCTCGTACGAAGTCGGACAGCAGCGCCACCACCCCCCGCAACCGCTGCGGCGGCAGGCCGGTCCCGCGCAGGATGCGGACCAGGCCGTCCAGCATCGCGAACTCGTTGGGCCCCAGCACCGGCCGCGCCTGCGAGACCTGCAGCACCCACGGATGCCGCAGGTAGAACGCCAGCACGTGCTCGGCCCACGACGTGACGGCCGGCCGCCACCCGCCGCTCAGGTCGTGCTCGGCGGGCAGCTCCGCCAGCACCCGGTCGTACATCAGGTCGACCAGCTCGCCCTTGCTCGGCACGTACGTGTAGAGGGCCATCCCGGTGCGGCCGAGCCGCTCGCCCACCTTGCGCATGGACAGCGCCGCCATGCCCTCGCTGTCGGCCACGGCGATGGCGGCGTCGACGATCGCGTCGACGCTCAGCCCGGGCTTGGGGCCGGGCCGCACCTCGTCCGGCTCTCCCGTGCGCCACAGCAGTGCCATCGAACGGCGCGCGTCACCCTGCCCGGCGAAGACGACCAACGCGGAACTCCCCACGCGGAACGAACTCTTTACGCCATGAACGCTATCAGCGGGCGGTCATGCGGGCGGCCACCGCCGCGATCATCTCCCAGGCCGCCTCCGGGTGGAGCGTCTCGTCGGGGTCGCCGGTGAAGGGATCGAGCAGGACGCTCTCCGCGCCGAGCAGGCGCAGTTGCTCGAGGTCGTCGGCGACCTGGTCGATCGTGCCCTCGCCCACGAGCCGGTCGGGACCCGTGACGGGCGACGCGGTGAGCCGCAGCAGGATCCTGGGCGCCAGGTCGGGGGTGGGCCGCCCGTGCTCGGCCGCGAGGTCTTTCAGCCGCGGCCACGTCTCACGCAGGTAGGACATGGTGTTCCTGAGCGGGTGCCAGGCCTCGCCGAACCGGGCCGCCCTGCGCAGGGCCGCGTCGCTGTTGCCGCCCACCCAGATCGGGATGTCGCCGGCGCGGTAGTCGCGCTCGTCGGCCCAGGCCGCGCGGATCGCCGCGAGATGCTCGTCGGTCAGCCGGCCGCGCCGCTCGTGCGCCACGCCCAGCGCCTCGAACTCCTGCCGCGCCCACCCGACCCCGACACCCAGCACCAGCCGCCCGCCGCTGAGGTCGTTGAGATTGGCCGCCATGCGGGCCACGAGCAGCGGATGGCGGTAGGGGACGATCAGCACGGTCGTGCCGAGGGCGATGCGGCTGGTGCACCCGGCGAGCCACGACAGGGTGGTGAACGGCTCGTAGAAGGGGGCCGGATATTGCCGCGCCACGTCGGGAGTGATCACCACGTGGTCGGACACCATCAGCAGGTCATAGCCCAGCCCCTCCGCGGTCTGCGCCCATCGCCGCAGGATGCCGGGGTCGGTGCCG
Organism: Nonomuraea mesophila; assembly: GCF_004352805.1. Classification (NCBI taxonomy): domain Bacteria; kingdom Bacillati; phylum Actinomycetota; class Actinomycetes; order Streptosporangiales; family Streptosporangiaceae; genus Nonomuraea; species Nonomuraea mesophila. The sequence continues at coordinate 3,473 of NZ_SMLD01000081.1, read as the reverse complement.
GGGCCGAAGTTGGGGACGTTCACGCCAAGTCGCACCAGGCCAGGCTACCGAACGTGAACGCCCCGGTGACCCGCCGGAGAAGCCGAGGTCCCGGCACCCCGAATGACGGGGGCCGGGACCACGAGGCGGGAGATCAGCGCCTGAGCCAGTTGAAGACCCAGCTGCGCTCGTCCCGGTTGGGGTTGCCGCGCCAGTCGTGGTGGTCGTCGTGGTGGTGGCCGGGGACGCAGGCGTCGATGTCGCGGGTGCCGGCGAACCTTCCGTGCTCCGTCACGTGGTGGTAGGTCGAGTCTTCGTTCACCGCGAGGTCACAGTGGCGCGGGTGGTGAGTGGAGTCGGCAGCGGCTGCGCCGGCCCCGAACACCACGGCCGCCGCGGCCAGTGCACCGCCGGTGGCGATGAGGGTACTTCTCATGATCTCCCCCTGTAATCACGAAAGTGACATCGGCCATCACTATACGTAGCGATCTTGTGGGAGCAAGAAGCGCCACGCCTGTTTTGATCAACAGGGCGGTCGCGCGGGCCTACGGCTTGACCGCCCGCACGTAGCCCAGCAACGGCCACAGGTCGCCCTCGGCCTGCACCCGGAACCCGGCGGCCCGCACGAGAGCGACCGGCATCTCGCCCGGTTCGCCCGGTTCACCCAGTTCGCCCGAGTCGTGCCCCCTGCCATGACCGCTCGCCGGGCCGCTCGCAGCGTCGCTTGTCGGGCCGCTCACCAGGCCGGTGAGCCGGCGTACCAGCGGCCGTCGTGGCGGGCGGAGTTCCGCGATCAGCAGCCGGCCACCTGGCCGCAGCACGCGGAACATCTCCCGTACGGCCGTCTCCCGCGCCTCAGGGGGGATGTGGTGGACGGCGAGGCTGGAGACCACCACGTCGAACGGTCCGCCGGGTATGTCAAGTGACTGTCCCTCGCCCACCAGGTAGACGCAGTTCGCCGGGGAGCGGTGGCGGGCGTAGGCGATCATCCGCGGCGCCGGGTCCACGCCGACGACCCGGCCTCCCGGCGCCACCAGCGGAGCCAGGCGCCGGGTGAGGTAGCCGGTGCCGCAGCCCACGTCCAGTACCCGGTCGCCAGGCCCGGCACCGGCGAGGGCGGCCAGTTGCGTGAACACCAGCCGCCGGCGCCCCGCGTAGCCCAGCCGGGAGAACAGCTCGTAGGCGCGTGGATGGTCGATGGTGCCGGAATGCTCGTGGTGGTGGCGCAGGAGCTTTCCGCAACCCATGCCGGTCACCTCCTGTTCGGTCGGCACCACATCAGCCTGCCCCGCCGGCGGTCGGGCAAGCGGCACCTCCGCCCCCACGGGCCGGTATCCCGCGCCTTGTGATCTACATTGTAAAGGCGGTGGGCGGGATCAGGTCCGCACCTCTCGTACGGCGGCGAGGTAGGCGTGGATGGCGTCGCGGTTGCGGGACAGGCAGTCGATGCGCTCCTGAATGCGCTCCGCCTCGGCCTCCAGGAGGCCGGCGAGTTCGGGCGTGAGGCATTCCGGGTGCAGGTGGATCTTGCCGGGCCCGTCGAGGAACGGGAGGATGCGGCGGATGATCTCCGTCGTGAGACCCGAGTCGAGCAGGCCGCGGATCTGGCGTACGCGGTGGACGGCCGAGTCCGGGTAGTGGCGGTAGCCGTTGTCCGCGCGTTGCGGGTGGAGGAGGTCCTGCTCCTCGTAGTAGCGCAGCATGCGGGTGGGGACGCCGGTGCGCCGGGAGAGCTCCCCGATTCTCATGGCAGGCCTCGGTCCGCTGGGATTTGCATTCACATTGATGTGAAGGTTTCAGCCTAGTCCCATGGTTGATGGAGTGCGCGGGAGGATGCCGTGGCCGGGACTGCTGGCGTTGTCCGCGGCGGCGTTCACGGCGGTGATGACGGAGTTGCTGCCCGCCGGGTTGCTGCCGCAGATGGGAGCGGCGCTGGGGGTGCCGGAAGGGCGGGCCGGGTTCCTGGTGACGGCGTACGCGGTGGCGTCGTTCCTGGCGGCGATCCCGCTGACGGCGTTGTTACGGCGCTTCGCCCGGCGGCGGGTGCTGGTCGGGACGCTGGCGGGGTTCGCCGCCTGCAACGCGGCGACCGCGCTGTCCTCGTCGTACGCGGTGACGTTCGGCATCCGGGTGCTGGCCGGGGCGATGGGCGGGATCCTGTGGGCGATGCTGGTCGGCTACGCGGCGCGGATGGTGCCGGCCGAGCGGCGGGGGCGGGCGATCGCGATCGTCTCCGCGGGCATCACGGTGGCGTTGTGCGCGGGCATCCCGGCGGGTGCGGCGCTGGCCGGGGCGTTCGGATGGCGGGCGGCGTTCGGCGTACTGGCCGTCGCGGCGGCCGTCCTGGTGGGGCTGGTGCCGGTCACGGTGCCCGGCTTCCCCGGCGAGCCGGCGGCCGGGCGTGTGCCGCTGCGGCGGGTCGCCGCCGTGCCCGGGGTGGCGACGGTGCTGGGGGTGACGGCGCTGGTGCTGGTGGGGCACCAGGCGGTGTACACGTACCTGGCGCCGCTCGCCGCGCTGACCGGCGCCGGGCGGGCGAGCGTGGTGCTGCTGGCGTTCGGCGCGGGGACGGTCGCGGGGATCTGGGTGGTGGGCGCGGTCATCGACCGGGCCCTGCGCGTGACGCTCGTGGTGGTGCTGGCCGTGGTGGCGGGGGCGATGGCCGTGCTGGGTACGATCGGCGGGCCGGTCTCCCTGGTGGCGGTGGTGTTGTGGGGCGCCGCCTTCGGTGGCGTGCCGACGCTGCTGCAGACGGCGCTGGTGAACGCGTCCGGGCCGGAGAACGCCGATGTGGCCACCTCCATGCAGACGACGGTGTACAACGCCGGCATCGCGGGTGGGTCGCTGGCCGGCGGGCTGGTGCTGGAGGGCGCCGGCGCGGGCGCGCTGCCGTGGACGGCCCTGCCGCTGGTGGCGCTCGCCCTCGCGGTCGTGCTCGCGGCGCGCGGGCACGCCTTCCCCGGCCGCCGGGCCGCTAGAAGCCGTGTCGGGCCAGGGGCTCGACGAGTTCGCGTTCCTCGTACGACAGGTGGGACAGCAGGCTGTCGGTGAGCAGGTCCACGGCGGCGCGCAGGGCGCCGAGGCCGCCCGGTTCCGCCACGAAGGCGACGAGAGCGCGGTCGATCCGTTCGACGATCTTGTGGATGGCGTGGTGCTCCTCCTCCAGGCGGTCGAGCACGGGGACGAGGCCGGGCTCCGCGCTGCGCAGGCGCGGGAAGATCGCGCTGTCCTCGACCGAGTGGTGCAGGGTGAGGAGCCGGCAGTAGGACTCGCAGTAGGCGCCCAGGGTCCAGTTGTTCTGGCGCATGGTCAAGGTGTTGATCTTCGAGCGGGCCGCGCCCGCGTCGAGGGTCCCGGCCGCGACCTGGTCGACCAGGTCGCGCAGCTGGGCCAGCTCGGCGCGCAGGTGGTCGTGCACGTCGACGAGGTGCTGCCCGTTGGCCTGCTCGCGCGCGGTGTAGCGCCTCTGGTGATCGGGGCGGGGCGCGGTGGGG
>NZ_SMLD01000080.1:0-40915 GCF_004352805.1 Nonomuraea mesophila | reverse complement strand
GCCGCCACGCTTCCGCCGGGCACCCGGCCGGAACGTCCGCTGGGGGGCCCGACGGAAGCGTGGCGGCGGTCAGGAGGCGGGCGCGCAAGGTGGCGGGTGGGGGGACGGCCGCCGCGTCCGCGAGGGCGGCGAGCGTCTCACGCAGCCGCCGCACCTCAGCCTCGCATCCGGGGCATTCGCGCAGGTGGTCCTCGAACAGGAGCCGCTCGACGTACGGCAGCGCGTGCGCGGCGTGGGCGCCGGCGAGGGCGTGGGGGTCGTGGAGGTCGTCGTTCATCGGTTCCTCCTTCGCTGGAGAGCCGCTGGAGAAGCCTGGCCGTGGGGCCGCCCGCGGGCGCGGGGAGGAGGACTACGGTGTGAGGAGGACGGCTCACGCATGTACTTCGGCTGCCCGGGCATGTCGGATGCCCAGGACCCCGGCTTTCGAGTTCACTGGGTGATGGTTCATGGATTGCGTGATAGCGGGCGGAGGGCCGGCGGGCGCTGTCCTCGCGCTCGTGCTGGCCAGGGCGGGCGTCGAGGTGACGCTGCTGGAGAAGCACGGCGACTTCCTGCGCGACTTCAGGGGCGACACGATCCACCCGTCGACCCTGCAGGTGCTCGACGAGCTGGGGCTGGCGCGGGAGTTCCTGCGGCTGCCCCACAGGAAGGCGTACGAGGTCGGCATCGTCACCGACACCGGCGAGATCAGGCTGGCGAGCCTGCGCGGCCTGCCCGGCCCCTACGACTACATCGCCTTCGTCCCGCAATGGGACTTCCTCAACCTCGTCACGTCGGCGGCCGGCGCCTACCCGAACTTCCGGCTGTCGCTGAACTCCGAGGCGTACGACCTGATCCGCGAGGACGGCGCCGTGCGCGGGCTCCGCTATCGCGACGGGTCGGGCGAGCACGAGATCAGGGCGGCCCTGACCGTGGCCGCCGACGGACGTTCCTCGACCCTGCGCGAGCGGGCCGGCCTCGTGCCCGAGGATCTCAAGGCGCCGATGGACGTGGTGTGGTTCGCGCTGCCCAGGAACGACGGCGACCGTGACGACACGTTCCTGCGGATCTCGGGCGGCGCCATGATGGTGGCGATCAACCGGGAGACGTACTGGCAGCTGGCGTACGTCATCCCCAAGGGCGGATACTCGGCGCTCGAGAGCGGCGGCATCGACGCGCTGCGCGAGCCGGTGGCCAGGCTGCTGCCGTGGCTGGCGGACCGGACGGGCGGGATCGGCGGCTACGACGACGTGAGCGTGCTCACGGTCGCGCTCAACCGGCTGCGCCGCTGGCACCGGCCGGGGCTGCTGTGCATCGGGGACGCCGCGCACGCCATGTCGCCGGTGTTCGGGGTGGGCATCAACCTGGCCGTCCAGGACGCGGTGGCCGCCGCCAACCTGCTGGCCGGTTCGCTCAGGTCCGGCGCGCCGATCCCCGAGCGGACCTTGCACCTGCTGCAGAGAAGGCGGATGGCGCCGACCAGGGTGACGCAGGCGGCCCAGCGGGTGGTGCACAATCTGGTGATCCGACCGGCGTTGTCGAGCCGGTTCGACCCGTCGGGCCTGCCCCGCGACCTGAGCAAGGTTCCGCTGGTCAACCGGCTGATCCCGCGGTTCATCGGGTTCGGTGTGCGTCCCGAGCACGTGAATGTCAGGGAAAGCCCGCCGCTCTGAGCCCGCATCCGGACAACCGGCTTCTCACAACGTGGACAATGGGGTCGGTAGGGGCGACGCAGTGGAATACCCTCGTATCTCGTGAGCAGCAATCTCGTGGATCTCGATTCCTGGCGAGCCCTCCCCGCGGCGCAGCAGCCCGAGTGGCCCGACCCCGGTGAGCTCGACAAGGTCGTCGCCGAGCTCGGCGGCCTGCCCCCACTCGTCTTCGCGGGCGAGTGCGACCAGCTGAAGGACCAGCTGGCGGCCGTGGCCCGCGGCGAGGCCTTCGTCCTGCAGGGCGGCGACTGCGCCGAGACGTTCGCCGGAGCCACCGCCGACAACGTGCGCAACAAGCTCAAGACACTGCTGCAGATGGCGATCGTGTTGACCTACGCGGGCAAGGTGCCGGTCGTCAAGATCGGCCGGGTCGCGGGGCAGTTCGCCAAGCCGCGCTCCAAGAGCACCGAGATCCGCGACGGCGTGGAGCTGCCCGCCTACCGCGGTGACATGGTCAACGGCTTCGAGTTCACCCCGGAGGCCCGCAGGCCCGACCCGTGGCGGCTGCTCAAGGCCTACCACTCCTCGGCGGTGACGCTCAATCTCGCGCGCGCCTTCACCAAGGGCGGCTACGCCGACCTGCGCCAGGTGCACGCCTGGAACCAGGACTTCGTCGCCGAGTCCCCGGCCGGGCGCCGCTACGAGAAGCTGGCCAGGGAGATCGACCAGGCGCTGGCGTTCATGCGGGCCTGCGGGGCCGATCCCGAGGAGTTCCACACGGTGGAGTTCTACTCCTCCCACGAGGCGCTCATCCTCGACTACGACCGCGCCCTGACCCGCATCGACTCCCGCACCGGGCTGCCCTACGACGTCTCGGCGCACATGGTCTGGATCGGCGAGCGCACCCGGCAGCTCGACGGCGCGCACGTCGACTTCTTCTCCCGCATCCGCAACCCGATCGGCGTGAAGCTCGGCCCCTCGACGACGCCCGAGGAGGCGGTCTCGCTGGTCGAGAAGCTCAACCCGCGCAACGAGGCGGGGCGGCTCACGTTCATCACCCGGATGGGGGCCTCCAAGATCCGCGACACGCTGCCCGCGCTGGTCAAGGAGGTCAGCACGACCGGAGCCAGGGTGGCCTGGATCTGCGACCCGATGCACGGCAACACCTTCGAGGCGCCGAGCGGCCACAAGACGCGGCGGGTCGACGACGTGCTCGACGAGGTGGCCGGTTTCTTCGAGGTGCACCGGTCGCTCGGCACGCATCCCGGAGGCATCCACATCGAGTTCACCGGCGACGACGTGACCGAGTGCGTGGGCGGGGGCCACGAGATCGGGGAGACCGATCTCGCCACCCGCTACGAGACGGCCTGCGACCCGCGGCTCAACCGCAGCCAGTCGCTCGACCTCGCCTTCCAGGTGGCCGAGCTCTACCGCGGCTGACCTTCTGGCCCCTGTGTCCCGCCTGTCCGGCTCGGACGCGTACGGCCCGGTTCGTCCCGCGCGGGGCGGCCGGGCCTTCCGCTGTTCACATGCCGGCCGCGCACGCCGCAGAAGGTGATTTGCGTCTCAATGGCGCTCTCCGTCATCCCCTTTTCTGGAGATTTTGGCGGTTTAGCCCGCTATGATCGCCGCAAACACGGCGAAATCTCGGGAGAAAAACGTGGATGATGCCCCCGAGGGGGTCGACCCCAACGTCCCTAACGTCGCGCGAATGTATGACTACTTTCTCGACGGCAAGGACAATTTCGCGGCCGACCGTGCAGCGGCGGAGCAGATCCTCAAGACCTTCCCCCACACCAAGGAGGCCGCCCGGTCGAACCGGGCGTTCCTGCGCCGCGCCGTACGCCATCTCGTGGACGAGGGCGCGCGGCAGATCGTCGACCTCGGAGCCGGCCTGCCGACCCAGGGCAACACGCACGAGATCGCCCCGGAGGCGCGGGTCGTGTACGTCGACTACGACGCCGTGGTGTGCGTGCACGGCAGGGCGCTGCTGGCCCGCCGCGACAACGTGGACTTCCTCCAGGCGGACGTACGCGAGCCCGAGGCGCTGCTGGACAAGCTGGACGGCATGGTGGACTTCGACCGGCCGGTGGCGTTCCTGATGCTGACCGTGCTGCACTTCGTCCCCGGCGACCACGCTCACGAGGTGGTGAGGAAGCTGCGGGACGCGAGCGCACCCGGCAGCCACCTGGTCGTCAGCCACGCCGTGGATCCCACGCCGGACGTCACCCCGCAGGCCCTGGAGGTCTACCGCAGGGCCACGGCCGCGCTGAACCTGCGCACCCGCGAGGAGATCGAACGCTTCTTCGACGGGTATGAGCTGGCCGAGCCCGGCCTCGTGTACCCGTACGACTGGCGCACGGACGATCCGGGCGACCCGGGCAAGGGCATCACGTTCGGCTACGTCGGAGTCGGCCGCAAGCCCTGAGGGCGGCACGCGAGAGCCCCGCCAGGGACGGCGGGGCTCGCCAGGGTCAGTTCTTCTGGGCGTTCTTCAACTCCTCGTTGAGCTCCGCCCGGATGGCGTCCATGTCGAGCGCCCGAACCTGCTTGATCAGGTCTTCCAGCGCGGGGGCCGGGATGGCGCCCGCCTGGGCGAAGACCACGATGCCGTCGCGGATGGCCATCAGCGTGGGGATCGAGGTGATGTCGAACCCCTGCGCCAGCCCCTGCTCCGCATCGGTGTCAATCTTCCCGAACGTGATGTCCCCGTGTTTCTCCGACGCCTGCTCGAAGATCGGCCCGAACTTCTTGCACGGCGGGCACCATTCGGCCCAGAAGTCGAGCAGGACGATCCCCTTGTCGGCGATGTCGTTGAAGGTCTTCTCTGTCACTTCGATGGTCGCCACAAGAGGCTCCTCGTTCGTCGCTACGTCTGTAACCGTTAGAACTCAATACCCTGCCCGGTGATTCCAGCCCTACGCCACCGCCGGGGCCGGGGGGACCCCGGCGGTCCTCAGCCTCTCATCTCCTGCCGCGGGACAGAGCCAGTCCTGCGATCACCGGGTCGTGGTCGGAGGAGCGGTAGGCATCGGGCCGGTAGAGGTCCGGCGGGTTGAACTCGGTGTTGTAGTCGCGGATGCGCGGCTCGTCGGCGTTGACGTGCCAGATGGTCGCCCCCGTCACCCGCCCGCGCAGCTCCCTGCCGACGAGCACGTGGTCCAGTTCGCCCGCGAGCCCGTCGAAGACGTAGCTGTAGCGCCGCGGCGCGGGGACGAACCGCTTGGTCACGCTGGTCAGGCCGCCCTTCTCAAGGGTCTTGATCGGGTCCTCCTCGCCGTAGGCGTTGAGGTCGCCGAGCACGATCGGTCCCGGCAGGTCCGCGACGATGCCGAGCAGCGCCTCGGCCTGAGCGACGCGGGTGGCGTTCCAGCAGCCCTGGCCGTCGCCCTGGTCGGCGTCGGGGCCGCTGGAGGGGCAGCTGCCCTTCGACTTGAGGTGGTTGACCACCAGCGTGAACGGCCGGCCGCCGCCCTTCCCGCGGAACGTCTGGATCAACGGCGGCCGGCTGAAGACCGCGTCCTGCGACGCCCTGGTCTCCCCCACCGGGGTCAGCCTGCCGGGCTTGTAGATCAGGCCCACCTGGATGGCGTCGGTGCCCGGGTGGGGGTGCGTGAGCGCGGCGTACGTACCCGCTCCGACCTCGGCGTTGACGGCGTCCACGAGCGCCTGGAGCGCGGTCCGGCCGTTGTTCTCGACCTCCATGAGGGCGACCGCGTCGGCGTCGAGGCCCTTGAGCGCGGCCACCAGCTTGGCGAGCTGGCGGCGCTGCTCCTCGGCGTCGCCCGCCCCGCGCGAGCCGGGCGTGGTGAACCAGTTGAGGGTGTTGAACGAGGCCACCTTCACGTTCCCGCCCACCGGGGAGGGTCTGCGCGGGCGCGGGTTGGCGCTTCTGTACGCGACCGGTTTCGTGGGCTGCAGCCGGTACGCGCCGAAACCGTACCCCAGCACGCCCGTGAGCCCGCTCGTCACGTCGCCGGCCCGTACGATCGGTGGCAGCGTGGCCGGGTTCTCCCTGGTGGAGCCGTCGTCGACGAGCAGCGACCGGCGGGCGCCGGCCGCCGGGTCGACGCCGCGCCGGTCGGTCGGCTGGTAGAGCCGGCCCTGGGAGGAGAGCGTGACCTCGCCGTAGCGGCCCAGGTTGTAGTGCTCGGTGACGGTGAGCGGCTGCGGGAACGTCAGCAGCATGTTCTCGACGGGCTCCAGCCCGCCGGAGGGCAGCCGGTACGGCCGCGCGGCCACGCGCCCCGTGCCGCACACGTCCACGGCGGTGACCGGCGACAGCTCCGTCCACCCGTTGAACTCGGTGGCCCGCCCGGTGACGAGGACCCGGTCGCCGGGCCGGACGTCCTTGACCGCCTCCCCCGCGTACGCGAACAGCCCTTCGGAGGTCCGCGGGTCGGCGTCCGGGCGGGGGTCCTGGAGGAAGAAGCCGTCGAGCTGGTCGGTCCGCTGGAAGTCGCCGGTGACGACGCCCTCGACCCGCACGGTCCGGCCGGCCAGCGGGGTGGCGTCGCCCTCGCCCTGCACCTGGGAGATCCGGTGCGTGGCGGGTGCGGCGCAAGGGGCGGGGGGCTCGGCGCGGGCCGGCGTGGTGAGGAGAGCCACGGGCAGAACCACTGCCAGGACCGCCGTGATCGAGGCGGTCAGGGATGCTCGGGATAAAGCGCGCATGCCCGGCACAATAGACGCAATGTAGCCCGCAAATTTCCACATAAAAGTGGATAGAACATTAAATCACCGAACCTTGACATCGGCCGCCGCGGGTATGACGAGTACGTGACTCCTCCGCCCCCTGAAGGAGGCGGCTTCTCGCTAAGCCGCTTCCGCAGGTTCGCGAAGGGCAAGCCCTGCCCTGAGAATGTTCTTGGCCGCGTTGACGTCGGCGTGCGCGGTATGACCGCACGCCGTACAGGCGAACCCGGCCTGGGTGACGCGGTTCTCCCGTGCGCTGTGCCCGCAGCGGGCGCAGGTGCGGGAGGTGCCGGCGGGGTTCACCGCGATCAGCTTGCGACCGGCGCTTTCAGCCTTGTACGCGAGGATCGTCAGGAACACCCCCCAGCCCGCGTCCAGGATGCTCCGGTTGAGGCCGGACTTGGCAGCGACGTTGCGGCCGGGAGATTCGATCGTGCCCACCGCCGAGCGGGTCATGTTCGCGATCCGCAGGTCCTCGTGCACGATCACGTCATAGGCGGCCACCAGGGCGCGCGCGGCCTTGTGCGCGCCGTCCAGACGTTGCCTGCGCACTCTGGCGTGCAGCGCGGCCACGCGGGCCACCGCCTTGCGCCGCCGCTTGGAGCCCCGTTGCTTGCGGGCCAGCACCCGCTGCGCGTCCGCCAGCCGGCCGGCGGAGGCGGCCAGGTGGCGGGGGTTGGTCAGATGCTGCCCGTCGCTGGTCGTGACGAGCGAGGCCACACCCATGTCGATCCCGGCCACCACACCCGTGGCGGGCAGCGGCTCGGCGGGCACATCGTCGCACGACAGCACCACGAACCAGCGGGAGCCCTCGCGCGTGACGCTGATCGTCTTCACCTGGCCGCGCACGGGCCGATGCCGGTGGACGCGGACGTGCCCGACCCCCTGGAGCCGCACGTAGGTGGCGGTCGGGTGCTCGGGCTGGGAGTCCCACCGGCAGCCGTCGCCGTCCTTCGGCCACTCGACCGTGTCGAACCGGCCACGCCCCTTGAACCGCGGGAAGCCCGGCGCGCGACCCGCGCGGACCCGCTTGAAGAACGCGGCGAACGCCTTGTCGAGCCGTCGCAGGGTGGCCTGCTGGGACGAGAACGACCAACGCCCCTGCCCGTCCGGGTCGTCGGCGCGGATGTGTTTCAGCTCGGCCGACTGCTCGCCGTACCGGACGCTCACCCCCGCCCTGGCATAGGCGGTGCGCCGGTGCTCCAGAGCGACGTTGTAGAGCTGCCGGTGGTCCTCAAGGCACGCCGCCAGCGCCGCCGCCTGCCGGGCCGTGGGGCGCAGCAGGAATGTGAACGACCTGCGCACACCCATCTGCCATCACGTTCGGTAATGACATCGCCACGATACTGGCTGGCGCCGACAAAATCGGGAAGGAAATCCGTGATGCGCAGATGTGACAGGTCAGGGCACGATCGGGCCTTGACGGCCCTCCCGCTCCCGATCCACCCGTCGCCGCAAGGCGACGGTCCCCTCGGGAGGATCTGATGGACTGGGTCACCTGCGCGCATTCCGCCGGCTGCACCGGGGTCGCCGTCCGCCCGGCCGGCCGCTGCCTCGCCCACCTCCCTCCCGACCAACTCTCGGAAGCGCTCCGCGCGCTGCGCCCCGGCCGCCTGCTCGACCTGCGCGGCACCACCGTCAACGGCGACCTGATGTCCCGGGTCATCGAGGCCGCGGGCGGCCGGCCCGGCCGGGCACGGTTCGACCGGGCACGCTTCACCGGCGACGTCCGGCTGCCTGGCGTGACGTTCACCGGCGACGTGTCGCTCGACGACGCCAGGTTCGACCGGCTGGCCTCGTTCTTCGGCGCCCGGTTCGAGGGCAACGTGTCGATGGCCGGCGCCCGGTTCGCCCGCGAGTTCTCCTTCCACGGCGTCACCGTGCGCGGGCACGTCTCCCTCGACCGGGCGCTGATGTCCCGCGACGCGCTGTTCAGCCAGGCCGTGTTCGGCCGCGGGCTGTCGTGCGAGCGGGCCAGGTTCGACGGGTACGCCGCGTTCGACGGCGCCCGCCTCTGCGGCGGGGCCGCCTTCAGGGGAACCCGCTTCGGCCGTACGCTCTCGTTCCGCAAGGTCATGGGGAACGCCGGGTTCGACGCCGCCCACTTCGCGGGAGACGCCTACCTGTCGGCCACCGGCCGGCTCTCGGCGGCCAGGGCCCGCGCCGACGGCCTGCTCGACGTGGTCGTCGCCCGGTGCGGCGTGGACCTGCGCGGGGTGGCGGTGTCGGGCCCGACGACGCTGCGGCTGACCGACTCGCAGGCCGACCTGGAGGGCGCGGTGCTGCGCGGCCCCGCCGTCGTGGCGGGCAAGGGCAGGTCCACGCTCACCTCGCTGCGCCGGGTCGAGGCCGTCGATCTGGCGCTGTCGGGGCTGGACCTGTCGGCGTGCCGGTTCGCCGGCCTGGCCCATCCGTCCGGCGTACGGGTGGAGGACTGCGTGTTCGCGCTGACTCCGCGCGGCGTGCGGGTGAACCTGCGCCGGCCGATGGTGCGATGGTTCTCCCGCCGCCGGGCACTCGCCGACGAGCACACCATGCGCGGCGGGCCGCACGCGGCAGACCCCGCCGCGACGCCGGACCACCTCGCCGCCCTCTACGCCGGGTTGTCCCCTGACGACCACGTCACCTCCGCCGACTTCGCCTCAGCCGCCGCGGAGATGCGCCGCCTGGCCGGCCACCGCTGGTGGCCGTAGGGAGCAGCCGCCGCTCGTGAGGGTGGCGGGCCGTTCCCGCGCAGCCGCGCGGCCAGCGGGTCGCCCCGACGCAACATCGGGGAAGTCCCGGATAGGCCCCCGGGTTCTCGCTCCCTAGACTTGACCGCATGCGCATCGACGACTACGTGGCAGATCTCGACCGCGCCCTGGCCGGCCCCCATGGCCTGAAGCGCGACATGGTCGTCGAAGCGCGCGACAGCCTGACCGACACCGCCGACGCGCTGGAGGCCGAGGGCCTGGACCGTGCGGAGGCGGAGCGGGTCGCGGTGGCCGAGTTCGGGGAGGTAGGCGAGATCGCCTCCGGCTACCAGGCAGAGCTGACCGCCTCCGCGGGCCGGCGGCTCGGCGTCCTGCTGTTCGCCGGCCTGCCGATCACGGTGCTCATGTGGTCGCTGCTGTGGCGCGCCTACCCGCCCTCCGACGACACCTGGGCACACCAGCCGGCGTGGTATCACACGCTCTCGCAGCTGCTCGACGGCATCCAGCTGGCCACCGGCCTGTACGGCGGCATCGCGCTGTTCGCGCTGAGCAGGGGCGCCCGGTGGATGCACCGGCCCCGGCTCGTGACCAGGTCGCTGGGCTGGATCGTGTGGGCGTCGCTGCCGATCACCGGAGGCCTGGGACTGATGCTCTCCTACGGCACGAAGGACCCCAATTCCCTGGACAACCTGCCCTCCCTGCTCGCCAACCTGGTGACCTGGGCCGTGTGGGGCATGCAGATCTACTGTGCCGCCCGGTGCATGCGCATCACGCGGGTCCCGCGCGCGCACGCCGTCTGAGGCGCCGGCTCACCTCGGGGCGACGGCGTTCGCGCGGAGCACGCCGCCGATCACGCTGGTGAACTCGCGCCAGGCCGAGCGCTCGCCCTCGAGCTGCTTCCTGCCCGCGTCGGTCAGCCGGTAGGTGCGGCGCCTGCGCCCGCCGACCGTCGCCCACTCGCTGGCGAGGTAGCCGATGCGCTCCAGCCTGCGCAGCGCCGGGTAGACGGTGCCCGTCGGCACGTTGAGCGCGCCCGCGCTGCGTTCCTGCAGCGCCTCGATGATGGCGTAGCCGTGCAGCGGCTCCCGCTCCAGCACGGAGAGCAGCAGCGCGTCCAGGTGTCCGCGTAGCGCGTCCGGGTTCATGGTTCCGATCCTAGACATCGGTTCTTCATGTAGACAGCCTACATGTAGGCTGCCTATATGTAGACTGTCTATGCATCAGGAACAACAACGGAGTCGTGATGGACGTACTCGAACTGGCTCGCGCGCAGTTCGCGGTGACGAGCAACCTGCATTTCCTGTTCGTCGTGCTCACGCTGGGGCTGGCGCCGCTGGTGGCGATCATGCACACCCGGTGGGCGGCCTCCGGCCGGCCGGTGCACGAGCGAATGACGCGGTTCTGGGGGCAGATCTACGTCATCAACTACGCGCTGGGCATCGTGACCGGGCTGGTGATGGAGTTCCAGTTCGGGCTGACGTGGAGCGGGCTGACCCACTACGCGGGCGACGTGTTCGGCGCGCCGCTGGCCATGGAGACCCTGGTCGCGTTCTTCCTGGAGTCGACGTTCCTCGGCCTGTGGATCTTCGGGTGGGGGCGGCTGCCCCGGTGGGCGCACGTGGCCTGCATCTGGGCCGTGACCCTGACGGCGTACGCCAGCGCGTTCTTCATCATGGTCGCCAACTCCTTCCTGCAGAACCCGGCCGGCTCCGTGGTGCGCGGCGGACGGATGGTGCTGACCGACTTCGGCGCCCTGCTCACCAACAAGGCCCTGGTCTTCTCCTTCCCGCACGTGCTCGGGGCCGGGCTGTTCACCGGGGGCATGGTGCTGGTGGGCGCGAGCGCGTACCAGTTGCGGCGCCGTACCGACGAGCTGGAGTTCTTCACCCGGTCGATGCGCATAGGGGTGCACACCGCGGCCATCGGCATATTCGTGACGCTGGCCTTCGGCTACGCGCAGTTCGGCGGGATCGTCACCGGCAAGTTCGACGGGAACACCGGAGCCTCGCTGCCGCTCGCGGTCATGATCGAGATCGGGCACCTGCTCGCGCTGGTCGTGCTGCTCGGGATGCTGCCACTGGTCCGCGTACTGCCGAGGTGGCGCTGGACCCATCCGATCCTGATCGCGATGACGCCGCTGCCGTTCGCCGTCTCGGTCATGGGCTGGGCCGCCAGGGAGGTCGGGCGGCAGCCGTGGATGATCTGGGAGCGGCTCACCGTGGCCGACGCCATGTCGCCCGGGCTGACCCCGGGCATGGTCACCACCTCGCTCGTCGCCTTCACCGCCGTGCTCGGGCTGCTGGCCGTCGTCGACTACGTGCTCATCGCCCGGGTCGTCAGGCGGGGACCGCGCGACACGGCCCTGGGCGCCCCCGCGGCGGACGAGCCGCGATCCCCCGCGCTGAGCTACTGAGCCTAGCTACTGAGGAGTGCGTGACACATGGAAGTGATCTGGTTCGTCTTCTTCACCGTGCTGCTGGCCGGCTATTTCGCCCTCGAGGGCTTCGACCTCGGCGTGGGGCTGCTGCTGCCGGTGCTCGGCAGGACGCGGGAGACCAGGGACCGCATGGTGGCCGCCGTGGCGCCGTACGTGCTGGCCAACGAGGTGTGGCTGGTCGCGGTCGCCGGGACCATGTTCGGGGTCTACCCGCTGCTGGAGGGCGAGGTGCTGTTCGGGCTGTACCCGCTGGTCGTGGCCATGCTGCTGAGCTGGGTCGTGCGCGACGCCGGGCTGTGGTTCCGGCGCAGGCTCGACGGCTCCGCGTGGCGCGGCCTGTGGGACGCGGCGATCGCGTTCGGCTCGCTGGGGTTGTCGTTCGGCTGGGGGATGACGTTGTACGCGGCGGCCACCGGGTTCGCGTCGCCGCCCGTCCACCCGCTCGGTGTGCTGCTGGGCGTGGTGATGACGCTGCTGTTCGCCCTGCACGGATGGACGTTCCTGGCCTGGCGCACGCCGGGCGAGTTCGGCGCCACGCGGTCGGGCCTCGCGCTGCTCGGGACGGGGCTGGTCGCCGCGATCCCCGCGGTGGGGGTGCTGGCGGGCGCGATGCCGTACCTGCTGGAGCACAGTGCACCCGCTGCCACGCTGAATGTGCTCAGTGTCATGGTGCTGCCGGTCGCACCCATCCTCCTCGGCGCGCAAATATGGGTATGGCGGACTTTCCGTCCAGGTAAGGACGCCTTCCGGTTCCCGTCGTTCTTCTGAGGACACGTGCACAAGGATCTCCTGCGGCTCATGCGGGCCGAGCGCTCGGTCCGCCGCCATCTCGCCGTCACCATGGCCGCGGCCGTACTGGCGGGCCTGCTCGTACTGGTGCAGGCCGAACTGCTCGCCGGGGTGCTGTCCGGCAGGTTCACCGCCGCCGCGCTGGCCGTGCTCGCCGCGGTGGTGTGCGTGCGCGCGCTCCTCGCCTGGACTCAGGGTGTCTTCGCCGGGCGCACCGCGACCGGCGTCAAGTCGGCGCTGCGCCACCGGCTGCTCACGCGCCTGCGCGAGCTGGGGCCGGGCAGGCTGGCCGCGCACCGCTCCGGCGAGCTCGTCACGCTCGCCGGGCGCGGCCTCGACGGGCTCGACGCCTACCTGACCGGCTACCTGCCCGCCATCGCGGTCGCCGCGGTCGTGCCCGTCGCCGTGCTGGTCCGGCTCTTCGCCGCCGACCTCGCCAGCGCCGTCATCGTGCTCGTCACCCTGCCGTTGATCCCCGTCTTCGGGGCGCTGGTGGGCATGACGACCAAGGCCGTCACCGAATGCCAGTACCTCGCGCTGTCGCGGCTCGGCGGGCACTTCCTCGACGTGGTGCGCGGGCTGCCCACCCTGCGGGCGTTCGGGCGGGCCCGCTACCAGGCGGGCGTCATCCAGCAGGTCGCCGACGCCCACCGGAGCGCCACCATGCGGACGTTGCGGGTGGCGTTCCTGTCGTCGCTGGTCCTGGAGTTGTGCGCGTCGCTGTCGCTGGCGCTGGTGGCGGTGCCGATCGGGCTGCGGCTGCTCGGCGGCTCCCTGGACCTGACGACCGCGCTGCTGGTGCTGCTGCTGGCGCCGGAGGCGTACCTGCCGCTGCGGGCCATGGGGACACGTTTCCACGCGTCCATGGAAGGGGTGGCCGCCGCCGACGCGGCCTTCGCCGTGCTCGACCGTTCCGCCGAGGAGCGGGACGAGCCCATACGCCGTCCGGCCGCCGTACCGGCGGGGACGCCCGCACCCGCGCCGGCGGAGGCCCCGGAGATCCGGCTGGAGGGCGTGACCGTGCGCTACCCGGGCCGGGACGCCGCCGCGCTGGACGACGTCTGCCTCACCATCGGCCCGCGCGAACGGGTCGCCCTGGTCGGCGAGAGCGGCGGGGGCAAAAGCACGCTGCTCCATCTCGTCCTCGGCTTCGTCCAGCCGTCCGAGGGGCGGGTGCTCATCGACGGCACGGACCTGCGCGACCTCGACCCGGCGAGCTGGCGTGCGCGGCTGGCGTTCGTGGCGCAGCGGCCGCACCTGTTCGCCACGACGGTGGCGGGCAACATCCGGCTCGGCGCGCCGTCGGCCTCCCTGGAGGAGGTCCGCCGGGCGGCCGGCGCCGCGTACGCCGGCTTCGTGGCCGACCTGCCCCAGGGGTTCGACACCGTGGTCGGGGAGGGAGGGGCCGGGTTCTCGGCGGGCCAGCGTCAGCGGATCGCGCTCGCGCGTGCCTTCTGCCGTGCCGACGCCTCGGTGCTGCTGCTCGACGAGCCGACGGCCCGCCTGGACGGGCGGAGCGAGGCCGCCGTGGTGGCGGCGACCGCGGACCTGGCCCGGGATCGTACGGCCGTCATCGTGGCGCACCGGCCCGCGATGATCGACCTCGCCGACCGGGTCGTGCGCCTCCACGAGGGCCGCGTCGTCTCCGACACCACCCGCCCCGCCACGACGGCGGACCGGGCACAGGCCGGCCCGCCTGGCCCTTCCCCAGGAGGCGCGCCGGCGGAAGGGCGGACGGCCGGGCACGGCAGGGGCGGCCGGCAGGTGGCGGACGCGCGGGGCAAAGAGGGCGGACGATGAACCGGCGCATGGGTACGCGGCTCGTCTGGGCCGTGCTGGCCGGGTCGGCGGCCGACCTGGCGGGGCTCGGGCTGATCGCCGCCGCCGCGTGGCTGATCACCAGGGCCGCCGAGCAGCCGCCGCTGGCCGCGCTGAGCGTGGCGATCGTGGCGACCAGGGCGTTCGCCACCGGCAAGGGCGTCTTCCGCTACGCCGAACGGCTCACCGGGCACGACGTCGCGCTCCGCGCCCAGGCGGGCACCCGTGAGCGCCTCTACCAGGCGCTCATCCCGCCCCAGCGACCCCGTCACGGCGGCGCCGACCTGCTCAGCCGCATGGTCGACGACACCGAGGCCGTACAGGACCTGCTGGTCCGCTGCCTGCTCCCGGCCGCCGCCGCGGCGATGGCCGGGCTGGCCGCCGTGGTCATCGGGCTCACGATCCTGCCGGTGGCCGCTCTGGTGCTGGTGGCGGGCCTGGTGCTGGCCGGGGTCGCCCTGCCCGCAGGCACGGCGGCCGCCGCCCGCCGCTGGTCGGCCAGGATCGCCCCGGCGAGGGCGGCGCTGGCGGGCCGGGTGGCGGACCTCGTGCACGGCGCCGCGGACCTGGCCGCGTACGGCGCCGACGACGCCGCCCTGGACCGGGCCCGGGCGGCGGACGAGTCGCTGGCCGCACTCGAACACCGCCAGGCCCGCGTCCACGCCGCCGCCCTGGCCGGGGGCACCCTGGTGCAGGGGCTGACGGTGGCGGCCGTCGTCCTGCTCGCCCAGGGCGCGGGAGCGGGCTCGGTCGGGACGGCCGTGCTGGCGCTGACGTCCCTGGTGGCCTTCGAGCCGGTGCTGCCCCTGGCCGCGGCCGGGGAGCGCATGGCGGGCATCATGGAGGCGCTGCGGCGGCTGCGCGAGGTCGGCTCCGCCGAGCCCGCGGTGGGCGAGCCGGCCGAGCCCGCGCCACCGCCCCTGGGCCCCCTGACCGTCGAGATCGACGACCTGGTGGTACGCCACGCCGCCCGGGAGGCGTTCCCGGCGGGTGACCCGGTCTCCTCTCCCGGCCCTGAGGGTCCCGGGGAGCCGGTGGACGGCGGCCGGCCGGCGCTGGACGGCGTGTCGCTTCGGCTCACGCCCGGCAGGCGGGTCGCCGTCGTCGGCCCGAGCGGGGCGGGGAAGAGCACGCTGCTGGCCGCTCTGATGCGCCTGGTGGAGCCGGAGTCGGGCACGGTCACGGTGAACGGCACCGACATCCGTGAGCTCACCGGTGACGACGTACGGACCTTGATGACGGGCCTCACCCAGGACTCCTACATCTTCCGTGCCGCCCTCCGCGACAACCTGCGCCTGGCGGGCCCGGAGGCGGACGACGAGGAGCTGTGGCGCGCCGTACGCGCTGCCAGGCTCGGCACGTGGGTGGAGCGCACCGGCTGGGACACCGAGCTGGGCGAGGACGGCAGAACCGTGTCCGGCGGGCAGTTGCAGCGGCTGGCCCTGGCCAGGGCGTTGTTGTACGACCCTCCTGTGCTGCTGCTCGACGAGCCCGCGGAGGCGCTCGACGAGGAGACGGCCGACCGGCTCATGGCGGACCTGCTCGACGTGACCAGGGACCGCACCACGCTGCTCGTGACGCATCGGCTCAAAGGGCTGGAGACGGTCGACGAGATCATCGTGCTCGACGAGGGCCGCGTCATCCAGCGCGGCCGCCATGAGGAGCTCGTCTCCGCGCCCGGCTACTACCGGGACCTGTGGGAGTCCGAGGTCCTGACCAGGCGTTAGACCCGCACCACGCGGACCCTCGCCTCGCGGCGTTGTGTTGGCGACGCAATCTGGTTTACGATACAAACCAGTTTGTGATAGCGAGGAGTTTGCAGTGGTAGACGACGACCGGACGGCGGATCCCGAGGAGATGCTCCGCGTCATCGAGGAGCAGCGCGCCGCCACCACGAGATGGCTCTACGGCGACCCGCTGCTGCTCTACGCGCCCTGGGGCGTGGCCTGGCTGCTCGGCTTCACCGCGTTCTTCCTGCACTACGGGCTGGACGGCCGGTCGTACGCGCCGATCTCCCAGATGCAGGCGCTGGCGGTGCTGATGTGCGCGCAGCTCATGGCAGCCGCGATCGCCGCGATCGGCATCGTGCGGATGAACAACCTCGTCCGGGGCGACAGCACGGCCCGCGGCGCGATGTACGGCTACGCGTGGATGGCCGGCATGATCCTCATGGTCGTCATCTGCCTCCGGATGGGTCCCCTGCTGCCGTCCGACGAGACCGGCCTGCTCTGGGCGGGCACGTCGCTGCTGGTGGTGGGCGTGCTGCACATGGCCGGCGGCGCGCTCTGGCTCAACTGGCCGATGTTCTTCATCGGGGCCTGGGTCGCCGCCGTCAACGCGGTGGGCGTGCTGCTCGGCGCCGGCTGGCACGCCCTGCTGACGGCCGTGCTGCTGGGAGGCGGCTTCGTCGTGGCCGGGGTGTGGCTGCGGAGGCGCCCGGCGTGAGCGCGGACAAGACGCCCCCCGACCTCGACCCGGTGATCCACGCACAGGCCAGGCTGCGGGTGGTCGCCACGCTCAACGTGCTCGCCGACGGCGACGAGATGGCCTTCGGTTCCATGAAGGAACTGCTCGGCATGACCGCAGGCAACCTGTCGGTTCACCTGACCAAGCTGGAGGAGGCCGGATACGTGCGGATCACCAAGACCCACAAGGGCCGTACGCCTGTCACGTTCGTGGCGCTCACCAGGCGCGGGCGGCTGGCCTTCGAGGAATACACCATACAGATCCGAGCCCTGCTCGACAACGCCGGGCTCGACAACGCCGGAGGCGTCACATGACCGTCATCGCCCGAGCGGCCGAGGTCACCCGCCGCTACGGAGACGTGCTCGCTCTCGACCGCGTCACGCTCGACATCCGCGCAGGCGAGATCGTCGGGCTGCTCGGCCCCAACGGCGCGGGCAAGTCCACCCTCATCAACCTGTTCGTGGGACTGCGCCGCCCGACCTCCGGCACGGTCACGCTGTTCGGCGGCTCGCCGCAGGACCCGGCCATGCGGCGGCGCATCGGGATGACCCCGCAGGAGACCGGGCTGCCTGAGACGTTACGCGTAGGGGAGATCATCGACTTCGTCTCGGCGCACTTCCCCGAGCCGTGCGACAAGGACGAGCTGCTGGCCCGCTTCGGTCTGAGCGACCTCATCAAGCGGCAGGTCGGCGGCCTGTCCGGCGGCCAGAAGCGGCGCCTGGCCGTAGCGCTGGCCTTCACCGGCAACCCCGAGCTGGTCTTCCTCGACGAGCCGACGACCGGGCTCGACGTCGAGGCAAGGCGCTCCCTGTGGGACGGCATCGCCTCCTTCCACGAGGAGGGCGGCACCGTGCTCGTCACCAGCCACTACATCGAGGAGATCGAGGCGCTGGCCAGGCGGGTCGTCGTCGTCGGCCACGGGCGCGTGCTGGCCGACGACACGATGGAGTCCGTACGCGGCATCGTGGGGGTGCGGCGCGTCTCGTTCACCGCCGATCTGCCCGACCCGGAGGGGCTGCCGGGCGTGCTCGGCGCCGAGCGCGCCGGCGACGGCCGGATCAGCCTGGTGACCACCGAACCCGACCGGCTGGTCGTCGAGCTGGTGACGGGCGGCACCCCGTTCACCGGCCTCGAGATCAAGCCCACCACGCTCGAAGAGGCGTTCCTCGCCATCACCTCGAAGGAGGTCGCGCATGTCTAGCCTGGTCGCCGCGCACACCCGCTATCTCATGATCGAGCAGTTCAGGGTGCCCATCGGGCTTCTGGCCAGCGCGCTGTTCCCGTCCCTCTCGATGGTGGTGTTCGTGGTGCCGATGGCGGGCGACCAAGCGCAGGCGGCCACGATGGCGTCGGCGTCGATGATGTTCTTCGGCGCGACGTCGGGGGCGCTCATCGGGCTCAGCATCGCCGTCGCCATGGAGCGCGAGCAGCCGTGGAACCCCTACCTGCGCACGCTTCCCGCGGGCCCGTTCCCCCGCTTCGCCGGGCGGATGGTGTCGACGCTGGCCGTCATGCTGGCATCGGTGGTGCCCGTGCTGCTGGTGGCGGCGTTCCTCACGGAGGCGACGATCACACCGCTCAGGCTGCTGGCCGGGCTGGGCGCGCTGGTCGTCTGCGGGATCCCGTTCATGCTGATGGGGTTGTTCCTCGGCTACATGCTGACGTCGAAGGCCGTCGTCGCGGTGTCGCAGCTGCTGTTCTTCCCGCTCGCGATCCTCGGCGGGCTGCTGCTGCCACCGGCCTACCTGCCCGACTTCATCGCGGTCGTCTCACCGTACACGCCCACGAGAGGCGCGGCCGAGCTGCTGTGGGCGGTGACGGCGGGCACCAGCCCCGATGTGGTCTCGGTGATCATGCTCGCCGTGTGGACCCTGGCGGCGGCGGTGGCCGCAGGATGGGCCTACCGCCGCGACGAGGGCCGCCGGTTCTCCTGATATGGGGGGTGTGCCGCCGAGTCCGCAGCGATCTCAACGGCACACCCGTCCATGAGGGGGTCCTGTTATTTCTTCTCTTCGAGGGTCACGGTGGCCTCGCCGGCCTTCCCGTCCCTCATATATGTGATCTTGACCTCTTGGCCGGGTTTGAAACCTCTGACCTGTCCCACCACAGTATCTCCGCCGTCAACCGCCTTCCCGGCGATCTTGGTGATGAGGTCGCCCTCCTGCAGACCGGCCTTCTCCGCCGGGCTGCCCGCGGTGACCTGCCTGATCAGGGCGCCCGGCACGTCGCCGGTGGCGTCGGTGACGCTCACGCCGAGGAAGGCGTGGGTGACCTTGCCGCTGGTGATGAGCTGCTCGGACACCTGCTTGGCGGTGTTGACCGGGATGGCGAAGCCGACGCCGCCGCCGGCCGCGTCGGAGGCGATCGCGGTGTTGATGCCGACCAGTTCGCCCGCGGCGTTCACCAGCGCGCCGCCGGAGTTGCCCGGGTTGATCGAGGCGTCGGTCTGGATCGCCCCGCCGATCGTGGTGCCGCTGCTCTCCTGGCTCTGCTGGGGCCAGGACGGGGGAAGCTGCTGGCGCGGCTCGTCGCCGGTGGTCAGCGTACGGTCGAGCGCGCTGACGATGCCCGCCGTGACCGAGCCGGCCAGGCCGAGCGGGCTGCCGATGGCCAGCACGGCGTCGCCCACCTTGAGCTTGTCGCTGTCGCCGAGCGTGGCCTTGGCCAGCCCCGAGACGCCCTCCGCGCGGATGACTGCGAGGTCGGTGGCGGGGTCGGTGCCGACCGTGGTGGCCTTGGCCGTCTTGCCGTCGCTGAACTTGACGGTCATCTGCCCGCCGCGGGGCTCCACCACGTGGTTGTTGGTGAGGATCAGGCCGTCCTCCGACAGCACGACCCCGGAGCCCTCACGGGTCTGACCCTTGATCATCACCACGGTCGGCTGCACCTTCGCCGCGACGTCGGCGACCGTCATCGGGTCGGCGGCGGGCTTGAAGACGGGGCTCGGCGTGCTGGACTCGGCCACCGGCTCAGGCTGGAACGAGGTGGCCACGGCGGCGCCCACGACGCCGCCGCCGACGGCCACCGCCGCCAGGGCCAGCCCGGCGATGGCCTTCCTGCCGGCGGAGAACCCCGGCTTCTTCGGCGGCGCGGGGGGCGGCGGAGCCGGCTGCTCCATCCTGTGCGTGTCGCGCGGGGGGAAGCCCCCGGCGGACGGCGGGGCGGCGCCGAACTGGCTCCACCCGCCGGAGCTCTGCTCGCGAGGCTCGTTCGCGTCCATCTGTCATCTCCCTCAAGTCCCGATGACTCAAGAGTGCCAAGTCTCGCGTAAGAGCTGTTTAAGGCCGTGATCGGCGATGTCAGAAGGCCGTTGACATGTGGTTTATCACCGCTGGTCAAGGGCTGGTCGCATGGAGCGAGATCGTGGAGGATTTTTTCCGCCACGGGGTGCCGCGGCACCGTGGGAGCCGCGGCACGCATGCGGGAGGTTGTGACCGGACCTTTACATTCGCGCCGGCCAGTACTCGTCGCGCAGCAGGCGTTTGTAGAGCTTGCCCGTCGGATGACGGGGAAGGCGCTCGCGGAAGTCCACCGACCTCGGGCACTTGTAAGGGGCGAGGTGTTCCCGGCAGTACGCGATCAGCTCCGCCTCCAGCCCGGGGCCCGCCTCCTCCATGGACGCCGGCTCCACCACGGCCTTGACCTGCTCCCCCATCTCCTCGTCCGGCACCCCGAACACCGCGACGTCGGCGACCTTCGGATGCACCGACAACACGTTCTCGGCCTCCTGCGGGTAGATGTTCACGCCGCCCGAGATGATCATGTACGAGCGGCGGTCGGTGAGGTGGAGGAAACCGTCGTCGTCGAGGTAGCCGATGTCCCCCAGGGTCGTCCAGCCCCTCCCCCGCGGGTCCTGGGCCGAGCGGGTCTTGTCAGGGTCGCCGTGGTACTCGAAGCGGCCGCCGTTCTCGAAGAAGATCGTGCCGTGCTCGCCCGGCGGCAGGTCGTCGCCGTTCTCGTCGCAGATGTGCACGATGCCGAGCAGGGAGCGGCCGACCGTGCCCTTGTGCCGCAGCCAGTCCTCGGAGCCGACGTAGACGAAGCCGTTACCCTCGGTGCCGGCGTAGTACTCGTGGATGATCGGGCCCCACCAGTCGATCATCTTTTCCTTGACGGGGACCGGGCAGGGGGCGGCGGCATGGATCGCATACCTAAGCGAGGAAATATCGTATTTTGCCCGGGTTTCCGGCGGCAGCTTGAGCATCTTGATGAACATCGCCGGCACGAGCTGCGAGTGCGTCACCCCGTACCTCTCCACCAGCGCCAGGTACTGCTCCGGGTCGAAGCGTTCCATCACCACGACCGTCGCGCCGAGCTGCTGGAACGTCAGGCAGTAGCGCAGCGGCGCGGCGTGATGGAGCGGCGCCGGCGAGAGGTAGACGCTGTCGGACGACGGCGCGAACAGCGCCTCGATGAGCTTGAGCAACATCCCGGGCTCGGTGAGCGGACCGTGCGAGGAAGCGGGCTTGACGCCCTTGGGGCGCCCCGTGGTGCCGGAGGAGTAGAGCATGTCCGCCCCGAGGCACTCGTCGGCTATGGGCGTGACCGGCTGACCGGCGACCGCCTCCTCGTAGGACGCGAAGCCCTCGGCCACGCCGTCCAGCATGAGCCGCAGCTCGACCCCCGGCGTGGCCTCGGTGACGGAGGTGGCGACGCCGGCCAGGTCGGCGCTCGAGATGAACACCCGGGCGCCGCAGTTGCCGACGATGTAGGCCAGTTCGTCGGCCTGCAGGCGCGAGCCGACCGGCGTGTAGTAGAGGCCCGAGCGGTGCGCGGCCCAGGCGATGGCCAGGAAGAGCGGATGGTTGGCGAGCATGAAGGCGATGTGGTCGCCCGGCCGCAGTCCCGCCGCGCGGAACAGGTGGGCCAGCCGGTTTGATTCCTCGTCCAGTTCGCGGTAGGTGAGAACCTTCCCGGAGCCCGCCATGATCACAGCGGGCTTGTCTGGGGTGGCTGCTGCGATGGCTCCCGGATACATGAACAGAACAGTATTCGGTTGCTCGGCCACCACGCCAGAACCCCGGCTCGCGGGCTTCTGGCGTGGTACGGCGAAGCCGCGGCCTCGTCGTCGAGGCCGCGGCTCGTGGGCGGGCGCGTCAGGCGGCCGCGTGGAAGACGTTCCGCCAGCCGCTGTGGCGGCCGGTCGAGTGGTGGTGGTTGCCTCTGATCACGTCCACGTAGATGCGGGCGGCGTCCTCGGCGTGGAAGGAGAAGTGCCTCGGGTGCCTGCCGCAGTTACGGAACTGCTCGACGTACGAGGAACCGTTCTCACGCACGACCTTGAACGTTTCCCACGCACACTTGCTGCGGCCCTGCCATTTGTGGTTCGAGAGGGTGCTGTGCACGGTGTAGGAACGCTCGTAACGCCACTCCCACACGTGCTTCTTGATTTTCTTCACGACCCACTTGCAGTGCTTGTGGCCCTTGGAATCCTCCCAGCACACGCGCTTCTTCACCGGAACCCACTTCACGTACCAGTGCTTGACGCGCTTCTTGTCGACCGACACGTGGCCTGACGCCTTGGCCTTGTGGTCGGTGGAGTAATAAGATCCCCAGCTCACGTGGTACGAGCGGGTGTCGGATGCCGTGCTGCCCGCCGTCGCGTTCGCGGCGGCCGGAGCGATGAGCGCCACCAGGACGGTGGCGACGACGCCGAGCATGATTCGCGTAAGGAATCGCACTTGGGCCTCCTCGGGAGAGGTTTTGCTGACCCCGTTTTAATACGCCCGGCCGATTGCGCACCGCTTACAAATGGCTTGCCGTTCGAAAGGAATTGATCGTCCGTTATTCCCGGCCGCCACACCCGTTTCTCAATATCATTCCGCGGGAATCACGGAGCCGGCGTACTTCTGCTGGATGAAGTCCTTGACCCGCTGGTCCCGCAGCAGCTTGCCGAGGGTCACGATGTTCGCGTCCTTCTCGTGGCCCGCCCGCACGACCAGGCCGTTGACGTACGGGTTGCCCTGGGTCTTCTCCAGCACCAGCGCCTGCGACGCGGGCTTGAGCCCGGCCTCGATCGCATAGTTGCCGTTGACCACCGCGGCGTCGACGTCCTCCAGCGAGCGCGGGAGCTGCGCGGCCTCCAGCGGCTGGAAGCGCAGGTTCTTCGGGTTCTCCGTCACGTCGCGCTCGGTGGCGGCGGTGCCCGCGCCATCCTTCAGCTTGACCACGCCGTTGTCGGCCAGCAGCTTGAGCGCGCGGCCCAGGTTGGTGGCGTCGTTCGGTACGGCCACCGTGGCGCCCGCGGGCAGCGCCTTCACGTCGGTGATCTTCTTGGAGTACAGGCCGAGCGGCTCCAGGTGGACCGGCGCGGCGAACGCCAGCTCGGTGCCCTTGGAGGAGTTGAAGTCGTCGAGGTACGGCTTGTGCTGGAAGTAGTTCGCGGTCAGCAGGCCCTCGTCGAGCTGGGTGTTGGGCTGCACGTAGTCGGTGAACTCCACGACCTCCAGCTTGAGGCCGGCGGCCGGGGCCAGGTTGTCCTTGACGAAGCCGAGGATCTCGGCGTGCGGCACCGGGCTGGCGCCGATCTTGAGCACGTCGTCGGCCGACTCGGCGGCGGTCGTGGCGGACTGCGACGTACCACATGCGGTAAGCGACAACGCCAGCGCAACCACACCCACAATGCGACCAAATTTCATGATTTTCCCTTACTTGTGCGATAGGCGCCTGGCGACCCAGTCGCCCAGGCTCTGCAGGAGTTGCACGATCACGATGAGCACCACGACGGTGACGATCATCACCAGCGTCTCGAACCGCTGGTAGCCGTACCGGATGGCCAGGTCGCCCAGCCCGCCGCCGCCGATCGTGCCGGCCATGGCGGAATAGCCGATGAGCGCGACCACCGTGACGGTCAGGCCCGCCACCAGGCCGGGCAGCGCCTCGGGCAGGAGCACCTTGCGCACGATCGCGGCGCGGCCCGCGCCCATGGCCTGGGCGGCCTGCACGACGTCCGTACCGACCTCCCTGAGCGCCGTCTCGACCAGCCGCGCGAAGAACGGCACCGCGCCGACCGTGAGAGGCACCACCACGGCGGCGGTCCCGATCGTGGTGCCGACGACGAGCCGGGTGAACGGGATGATGGCGATCATCAACACGATGAACGGCAGCGAGCGCCCGATGTTGACCACGAACCCGAGCGCCGACTTCAGCGCCGGCACGGGCCGCAGCCCTCCGTGGTCGAACACCACGAGCGCCACGCCGAGCGGCAGCCCGAGCAGCGCGGTGAACAGCGTCGACCAGCCGACCATCAGCGCCGTCTCCACGGTCGCCGGCCACAGCAGCGGCAGCAGTTCTTCCCAGGTCATGCGGCCCTGCCTTCCCGGGTCTCCCCCGCGACCTCGACGATCAGCCCGGAGTCACGCAGGTAGGCCAGCGCCGCGCCGGAGTCGGCACCGTCGAGCACGACGCGCAACCGGCCGGCCTGGCCGCTCGCCAGTTCCTGGATCGAACCGCCCATGATGCTCACGTCCACGTCGAACTTGCGCACGACCTCCGACACGACCGGCCGGCCCGGGTCGCCGGTGAACGTCAGCGTCACCGTGCCGGCCTGGGCGGGCTCGGGCAGCGGGAAGATCTCCCTGGTCAGGCGGGATCCGGGCGTCCTGATGAGGTCGGCGATGGCCCCCGACTCCTCGATGCGGCCCTCCGCCATGATGGCGACCGAGTCGCAGACGGTCTTGACGACGTCCATCTCGTGGGTGATGAGCAGGATCGTCAGGCCCAGCTCGGCGTTGAGCCGCTTGAGCAGGGCGAGGATCGACTGGGTGGTGGCCGGGTCGAGCGCGGAGGTGGCCTCGTCGGACAGCAGCACCGACGGGTTGCCCGCCAGCGCCCTGGCGATGCCGACGCGCTGCTTCTGCCCGCCGGACAGCTGGTGGGGGCGGTCCTTGCCGCGCCCGCCGAGGCCGACGAGCTCCAGCAGCTCGGCGACCCTGCGCCGGCGCTCGGCCCTGGGCACGCCCATGACCTCCAGCGGGAAGGCGACGTTGCCGGCGACCGTGCGCGAGGAGAGCAGCGCGAAGTGCTGGTGGATCATGCCGATGCGCTGCCTGGCCCGGTTCAGCTCGCGATCGCCCAGCGCGGTCAGGTCCTGGCCCGCGACGGTGACGGTGCCCGCGGTGGGGCGTTCGAGCAGGTTGACGCAGCGCAGCAGCGTGCTCTTGCCGGCGCCGCTCCGGCCGAGCACGCCGTGGATCTCACCTTCGCGCACGTGCAGGTCGACGCCGTCCAGGGCGACGGTGGCGCTATAGTGCTTGCGCAGGCCGGAAGCGTGGATCACGGATCATCCCACCACTGAAGGGCGGCCGCCGTCGGGGGCCGCGGAAACGTACAGGATCGAACGGGGAGCCGCAGGCGTTCAGCGCATGCCGGGGTGGAAGGGCCGATGGCTCAGCCTGCGCAGCACGTAACCGGGTGTGATCATGACGACCTTCGAGGAGAACGGGCGGACGGGGATGCTCTAACGGGCCGGCATTCGCCCCATACGCATGCGACAACACGCGACGCCCCGCAGGGCGCCCTGGTCGTTCGCGTATGCCTCGTTCACGCCCGTGCCAACGACGCCGTGAGCCCGCCCTATTCCGGCGCGTCACCGTGAGTTACGTCACGCTCCCGCGAGAGACATCTCTGGCGATGCGGCGACGGTCATGGTTGCCGCCGGGCGCGTCACGGAGAACCGGCCCGTGCCGCGCCACGGACGACAGCGGCCCCATGATCACGGGGCCGCTGTCGTCCGGCGAACTGCGCGAGCGGGCGGGTCAGGCCGCCACGGAGGAGGCGACCTGGGCCGGGGTGAGCGCCAGATCCAGCACCTCGCGCACGTCACTGACCGTGTGGATGGTCAGCTCGTCGCGGACCTCCTCAGGCACGTCGTCCAGATCCGGCTCGTTGCGGGCCGGGATGAGGACGGTCGTGATGCCCGCGCGGTGCGCGGCCAGCAGCTTCTGCTTGACACCGCCGATCGGCAGCACCCGCCCGGTGAGCGAGATCTCGCCGGTCATGGCCACGTCGCCGCGGACGAGCCGCCCCGACAGCAGCGAGGCCAGCGCGGTCGTCAGCGTCACACCGGCCGAAGGGCCGTCCTTCGGTACGGCGCCCGCGGGGAAGTGCACGTGGACCGAGCGGTCCTTCAGCGCGGTGACCGGCAGCTCCAGCTCCGCGCCGTGCGAGCGGAGGTAGGACAGCGCGATCCTGGCCGACTCCTTCATCACGTCGCCGAGCTGGCCGGTGAGCGTGAGCCCGGTCTCGCCGGTCTCCGGGTCGGCCATCGACGCCTCCACGTAGAGCACGTCGCCCCCGGCTCCGGTGACCGCCAGGCCGGTGGCCACGCCCGGCACGGAGGTGCGCTGGCGGGACTCCGGCAGCGACGACTCCGGCACGAACTTCGGCCGCCCGATGTAGCCCACCAGGTCGTCGTCGCCGACCGTGACCGGCAGCTCGTCCCTGGCCGCCACCTTGCGCAGGATCCTCGCGACCGCCCGCTCCAGGGAGCGCACGCCCGCCTCGCGGGTGTATTCGGCGGCCAGCCTGCGCAGCGCCGCGTCGTCGACGGTGACCTCCTCGGCCGTGAGCCCGGCCAGTTCGAGCTGCCTGGGCAGCAGGTGGTCGCGGGCGATCGCGACCTTCTCGTCCTCGGTGTAGCCGTCGAGGGTGACGACCTCCATCCGGTCGAGCAGCGGCCCGGGGATGGCCTCCAGGACGTTGGCCGTGGCCAGGAACAGCACGTCGGACAGGTCGAGCTCGACCTCGAGGTAGTGGTCGCGGAACGTGTGGTTCTGGGCCGGGTCGAGCACCTCCAGCAGGGCGGCCGTGGGGTCGCCGCGGTAGTCGGCGCCGACCTTGTCGACCTCGTCGAGCAGGACGACGGGGTTCATCGAGCCGGCCTCGCGGATGGCTCGGGCGATGCGGCCGGGCAGCGCGCCGACGTAGGTGCGCCGGTGGCCGCGGATCTCCGCCTCGTCACGTACGCCGCCGAGCGCGACGCGGACGAACGTGCGGCCCATCGCCCGGGCCACGGACTCGCCCAGCGAGGTCTTGCCGACCCCGGGAGGGCCTGCCAGCGCGAGCACGGCGCCGCTGCGGCGGCCGCCCACCACGCCGAGGCCCTTGTCCTGGCGGCGCTTGCGCACGGCCAGGTGCTCGATGATGCGGTCCTTCACGTCGGACAGGCCCGTGTGGTCGGCGTCGAGCACGGCCCTGGCGCCGACGATGTCGTAGTTGTCCTCGGTGCGGTCGTTCCACGGGATGTCGAGGATCGTGTCGAGCCACGTGCGGATCCACCCGGTCTCCGGCGACTGGTCGGGGGTCCGCTCCAGCTTGTCGACCTCCTTGAGCGCGGCCTCGCGCACCTTCTCCGGCAGGTCGGCCGCCTCCACGCGGGCGCGGTAGTCCTCCTCCTCGGTCTCGGAGTCGCCGTTGAGCTCCTTCAGTTCCTTGCGCACCGCGTCGAGCTGCTGGCGCAGCAGGAACTCGCGCTGCTGCTTCTCCATGCCCTCCTGGACGTCCTTGCGGATCGTCTCGGCGACGTCGAGCTCGGCGAGGTGCTCGCGCGACCACTCGACCAACCTGGCCAGCCGGTCGGCCGGATCGGCGGCCTCGAGCAGCTCGACCTTCTGCGCCGTGCTCAGCCAGGGGGTGTAGCCGGAGCTGTCGGCCAGCACGGAGGGGTCGTCGATCTGGTTGACCTGGTCGACCACCTGCCAGGCGCCGCGCTTCTGCAGGATCGTCGTGGCCAGCGATTTGTACTCCCTGGCCAGCTCATGGGCGCGCTCGCCGGCGGCGACGGTGTCGATCGTGTCGGCCTCGACCCACAGGGCCGCGCCGGGGCCCGTCGTGCCGGTGCCCACGCGGACACGGTCGACGCCGCGCACCACGGCGGCCGGCTCGCCGCCGGGCAGCCTTCCGACCTGCTCGACCACCGCCTGCACGCCGATGGCGCCGTAACGGCCGTCGATGCGGGGAACGAGGAGGACCCGCGGTTTGTTGCCATCGGATGCGCGGGCCGCGTCTATGGCAGCGCGCACGTCGGAGTCGGACAGGTCCAGCGGAACCACCATGCCCGGCAGGACGACCTCGTCGTCGAGCGGCAGGACCGGAAGGATCAAGCTCTCACTCATGCGAACTCCAAAGGGTTGAGTACACCTGACTCAATTCATCGGAGCCTCGGATTGTTCCCTTCCTTGCCGATGTTCGCTCACGGCGATCGTAATCATGTAATCAGATACCTGAGGGCGACGGTGGAATCAACCCCTGGTGTGACGCGGCGCATGTGGGCCCGACCGTATCCTTGACCAGGCGATCTCCGTCCAACGCGCCCGCGACGGAGGCCGACGCCGCGCCCGGCGACGAGAACGTCAGGGGTGACTCGCCGAGGTGGAGCGACGGGCGAGCCAGCAGCGAACGACTGGAACCTCCAAGCTCAGCTGCCGATCGATGAGCAGTTCACCTACCTCACCGCTCTGGCGGTCGCGTTGCTCGTGGCGCTGCGCGACCGGTGGCCGCTGGCCGCGTGGCGGGTCGCCTTCGTGTCGATGCCCCTCGTCCTCTGGGTGCCAAGACGGCCGGACCGCCAGAAGCCCTTCCCTACACGTCCCCCGTGATCGTGGCCTACCTGCTGGTCCTCTACTCCGTGGCCCTGCGTTGCGGCCGGCAGATCACCTGGGTCGTCTGCATCCTCACGGCCCTCACCGCCCGGATCGCCGCCCGGCCGACAGACCCGTCACTCACTCCAGCAGGCGCCGAGTCAGCGCGGATCTTCCTCCATGGAGCCCCCCAGGCGTCTATCGACGCCTGGAGTTCCGCAGGTCATGCGCTCCGAAACGGGTTATCCGCGCTTTGCCGGCCCGTCGGCTGGGGGTACTCGCAGCCGGCGATTGGTCACTGTGCTGCGACGACCCGGGCTTGACGGACCCGTTGACGTGTGCGGCGGTGCGGGCGGCAACGTCCATGTCGTCGTCCAGGTCGTCGTCGGTGATGACGCCGGCGATGTCCGGCCGGCCGCTGGGCTTGAGCACCGGGTGGCCTCGGTCAGTACGGGAGTTCGCCTGTCAGATGCTGGTGACGCAGTTGGAGATGACGATGTCGGCAGCGGCCGCGGACAGTGGGACGTCATCGATGTGGCCGTGCGGGAACTCCACGTTGTTCACTCCTGCCTGCTCGGCGCTGGTGCGAGCCGGGGCGAGCATGTCCCGGCCGTAGATCCGGCCAACGGGCCCACGGGCGTCCTCCATAAGATAGGATCATTAAGAAACATCCGAAAGATCCTATAGAGGTGGACATTGACAACAGCCAAAGAACGCGACTTCGTCGAGCGTTACGCCTTGTTCTTCGCGTCGACGACGGGCGTCTCGCGTACCGCCGGCCGCCTGCACGGCTGGCTGCAGGTCTGCGACCCACCGCATCAGTCCCTGACCCAGCTGGCCGACGTCGTCGAGTTGAGCAAGGCCTCGGTGAGCCCGATGATCCGGCAGCTGGAGCAGCTGCAGTTCGTCGAGCGTGCCCCGATCCCCGGCACGCGGGAGCACTACTACCAGCTCAAGGGGAGCGGGGACGCGTCGCGCATGATCGAGGACCGCGGCAAGTTCTTCGCCTGGGGCCGCCAGCTCGCCGAGCTCGGCCTGGAGGCCGTCGGGGAGGATCCGGCCAGGCGGGAGCGGCTGGAGGAGTTCCTGGACCTTTACACCTTCATGGAGGAGGAATTCGGTGCACGACTCATCTCAGAGTGGGAGAAGTATCGCCAGGACCGGCGCGCCGCGCGCCACCGAGATGGCTGATCCGATCCGGCTGTCCGGCCTGGTCAAGGTCTACGGAACCACCCGCGCCCTGGACGGCCTGGACCTGACCGTGCAGGCCGGCGAAGTGCACGGGTTCCTCGGGCCCAACGGTGCCGGTAAGACCACCACGATCCGCATCCTGCTCGGCCTCCTGCGCGCCGACGCGGGCAGCGCGGTGCTCCTGGGCGGCGACCCCCGCAAGAACGCCGTGGAACTGCACCGACGCATCGCCTACGTGCCGGGCGACGTCACCCTGTGGCCTGCGATCACCGGCGGCGAAGCGATCGACCTGCTCGGCCGGCTGCGCGGCGGCCTCGACGCGCGGCGCCGTGCGAGCCTGCTCGACCGCTTCGACCTGGACCCGGCCAAGAAGGCCCGCACCTACTCCAAGGGCAACCGTCAGAAGGTCGCCCTGGTCGCCGCGCTGGCCTCGGACGCCGAGCTGCTCATCCTCGACGAGCCGACCTCCGGGCTGGATCCGCTGATGGAGGCGGTCTTTCAGGACTGTGTGCGCCAGGTCAGCAACGAGGGCCGCACCGTCCTGCTGTCCAGCCACATTCTCGGCCAGGTGGAGGCGCTGTGCGACCGGATCACGATCATCCGGCGGGGCCGCACCGTGGAGAGCGGCACGCTGGCCCAGCTGCGGCACCTCACCCGGACCACCATCGAGATCGACACCGTCGAACCGCTCATCGGGCTGGAGACCCTGCCCGGTGTCCACGACGCCCACATCGAGGGCACCCACGCCAGCTTCGACGTCGACGCCGAGCACCTTGATACCGCGATGCGGCACGTGACCGGCTTCCGGCTGCGCGGGCTGGTCAGCCGGCCGCCCACGCTGGAGCAGCTGTTCCTGCGCCACTATGACCAGCGGCCCACCACCGAAGGAGCTTCACGATGAGCACCACCGCCCCGGTCCCGGCGGGTGGCGCCGTGACCGCGGCCGGTACGCTGGCGCGCTTCATCCTTCGCCAGAACCGGCTGCGCCTCCCGCTGTGGATCCTGTTAGCCGGTGGGCTCGTCCTGGGAAACGCCGGCACCTACGCCGACCTGTTCAGCGCCGACCAGGCACTGGCCGACCGGGTGGACGCGGTGCTGCACAACCCGGCGGTGCTGGCGGCGACCGGTCCCGGATACGGACTGGCGGAGGCCACGGTGGGCAACCTCGGTCCTCTCGTGGCCAACGACAGCTCCTCGGTCTTCATCCTGGCCGCGCTGATGAGCGTGCTGCTGGTGGTGCGGCACACCCGGGCGGAGGAGGAGAGCGGGAGCACCGAGCTCGTCCGCGCGGCCGCGGTCGGTCCGCACGCCCCGCTGGCCGCGGCTCTCGCGGTCGCGGCGGCCGCCAACGTGGCGCTCGGGCTGGTGCTGGCCGCCGGGCTGGCCGGGATGGGCCTGCCCGTGACCGGATCGGCGGCCTTCGGGTCGAGCGTCGCCGCAGTGGGCATGGCCTTCGCCGCGATCGCCGGCGCGGTCGGCCAGCTCATCCAGCACAGCCGGGCGGTCACCGGCATCACGCTCGCCGGCGTGCTCGGGCTGTCTTTCGTGCTGCGCGGCATCGGCGACATCTCCGGTGGTGCTCTGTCCTGGTCGTCCCCGATCGGGTGGGCGCAGGCGATGCGGCCCTACGCGCAGGAGCGGTGGTGGCCGCTGCTGTTCCTGGTGGCGCTCGCCGCCGCGGGAGTTGCCGCCGCGTTCCTGCTCGGCGCCCGCCGAGACTTCGGCGGCGGGTCACTGCGGCCCCGGCCCGGACGCGCGCGCGCCTCCGCCCGGCTGCGCGGCCCCTTCTCCCTGGCCGTACGGCTGCAGCGCGGCACACTTGGCGCCTGGACTACGGGGGTGTTCGTGCTGGGCCTGTTCGGCGGCGGCATGGTGAGCGCGCTGGACGCCGCCCAGACCGTGCAGAGCGACGTCTACCGGCAACTGTTCGGCGGCGGGGGCTCAGAGCGGTTCGCCGACCACGTGTTCGTCTACTACCTGCGGCTGATGGCCCTGTTCACCTGCGTGTACGCAGTGCTGAGCGGGTCACGCGCGCGGGCCGAAGAGGGCTCGGGGCGTGCCGACGCCGTGCTGGCCGCGGCCGTCTCACGCCACCGGTGGGTCCTGACCCAGCTCGCGGTCGCCGTCGCGGGCAGCGCCGTAGTGCTGCTGTCGGCCGGTCTGGGCACCGGGCTCGCCTACGGTGCGGCTACCGGAGAGGCGGCGCAGGTGCTGCGGCTGGTTGCCGGCGCGCACGTCCATCTGCCGGCGATCGCGTTGCTGACAGGCGTCGCGTTCCTGCTCTACGGCCTGGCGCCCCGGTGGTCGGGGCTGGTCTGGGCGGTCGTGGCGTACGCGTTCTTCGCCTCGCTGTTCGGGCGGGCGCTGGGGCTGCCCGGCTGGCTGCTCGGCTTGTCCGTCGTAGAGCTGAGCCCCGACTACCCCGAAACCACCGCCGGGCCGACGGCGCTGATCGTCCTGACGGCGGTCGCACTGGCGCTGACGGTGGCGGCCGTACGCGGCTTCGAACGCCGGGACCTGCACCCCGACATCTGACCTCGACCTCCGCGCAGCAGCCGGCGCGAGGAGACGGTTTCTCGTGTGCCCGGCGTCGCTCAACACGATCAACAAGTGGGCGGCCGGCGTCGGTGACACCCTGGCGCTCGAGCTGATCGTCGAAGACATCGGCTTGAGCCTGCCGGTCATCGCCGCCCCCGCCGTCAACGGCGCCCAGGCCGCCCACCCTGCCTTCGAACATGACGCCGACACACCAAGCCGCCGGGGTCGCCATGCTGTACGAACCCGGTGTCTGGGAGCCCGCGCCGGCCCGGAGCGGCGGCGCGCCGTTCGCCGGGGAACGCCGGTTACGTCGCCAGGGCGGCGGCGATCCGGTCTTCGGCCCACGGCACCATGAGGAAGCCGCGTTTGACGGTCAGCACCTGCACGCCGGCCGTCCAGGAGTGGATGCCGGGGATCGAGGCGAGCGTGCGGGAGGTGAAGTGGTGGATGTCGGCCGTGGTCGGCACGATCACCTCGCACATGAGCGAGGCCTGCCCCAGCATGGAGGCGATCATCCGTACGCCGCGCTCGCCGGACAGGCGTTCGGCGACGCTGTCCTGCATGCTGGGCTCGACCGACAACCAGAACAGGATCTCGGCCTCGTAGCCGAGGGCGGCGGCCGGGATGAACGTGGCCACCGTGGCGCAGCCGCATTCCAGCATGCTCTCCAGCCGCCGCCTGGCCGTGCTCTCGCTGATGCCGAGGCGGCGCCCGACCGACTGGAAGCTGGCCCGGCCGTCCTCCCGCATCGCGGCCAGCACCTCGCGGTCGACGTCGTCGAGGTGGCCGCGCCCGCACGTGCGGGCGCGCGGCGGCACCGCGAACGACGCCGCCTGCTCCCCCAGCACCGGAACGCTCCAGTCGTAGCTGACCTTGTACGTGTGCAGCACCAGGTCGGCGCTGCTCTGCTGGGCGCCGGGGACGGCGTGCACGAACTCGACCAGCATCGAGTAGAGGTCGCGGTCCTTGGGCGCGACCAGCTCGAAGACGATGTCGTAGCCGCCGGTGACGATGGTGACGTAGCGGATGTCGGGGTTGGCCGCGAGCAGCCCGGCGACCCGCAGCTGGCTTCCGGGCGCGCAGGTGAGCCGCACGATGAAGGTGTTGACGGGGCCGTCGCACTCCAGGTGCGGCAGCACCGCCACGCGGGCCAGCCCCGCCGCGAACAGCTGCTGGGCCCGCCGCGCCACCGTGGTGGTGGAGATGCCGAGCAGCTGGGCGATGTCGGTCCAGCTGGCCCTGCCGTTCACGTGCAGCGCGGCGAGTATTTTGCGGTCGAGGTCGTCGAGATCTTCCATCGGTGGCATCATCGCGCGTTCAGGACCGTTCGCGCACCCTGGACAGGAAGTCACGGACGGTGGCCTCCCACAGCTCGGCCTCCTCGACCTGCGGCGAGTGGCCCGATCGTTCGAAAACGCGCAGCTCGGCGTCGGGGATGAGCGCGGCGATGGTCTCGCTGCACTCGACGGGGGTGATCCAGTCGTGCCGCCCGACGGTGATCAGCGTGGGGGCGGTGATGCCGGGCAGGAGGTGCTTGATGTCGTAGCCGGGCTGGTTCACGGCGAAGGCGTAGTTGTGCGTCCGGTAGTGGTAGGGCGTGGCGGCCGCCCGCTGTTCCACCTTGGCCGGATCGTAGTCGTGGTCGTAGAGCGGCAGGATCTCCCGCCAGCAGTCGCGCAGGTCGTCGTCGTCGCGTACGGTGCCGGACATGATCCGGTCGAGCTTGGCCGGGTCGATGCGCACCCGGGACGAGGCGGCGGCGTTGCGGACGGCCGGCTCCTGGTTGGCGTTGTCGGCCGAGGTGTCGCGGAGCACGACGGCGCTCACCCGGCCGGGGTGGCGGGCGGCGTACTCCATGGCGATGAAGCCGCCGTACGAACCGCCCGCGACGATCACCTGCTCGGCGCCGAGCCAGCGGCGCAGGCCCTCGACGTCGGCGACCCACTGCTCGTGGGTGAACGGCCCCGCCTGGCCGCTGCCGCCCGAGCCCCTGGCGTCGAAGACGACGACGCGGTAGGCGTCGGCGAGCCGCCCGAAGCTGGCCCGAGGCTCGGCGAGCGAGCCGAGTCCTGGGGCGCCGTGGTGGGCGATGATCGTCTGCTCGCCGTCGCCGAGGATCTCGACGTTGAGCGGGTTGTCGTTGATGTCGACGAACACAGGCTGCCTTTCAGATGATGACGTCGGTGAGCTCGCGCGGGTACGCCGTGAGCCGGCGCGGCCCGCTCTCGGTGACCAGGACGGTGTCCGAGATGCGGTAGCCGGCGTGGCCCGGCACGTAGACGCCGGGCTCGCTGGACAGGATCATGCCGGGGGCCAGTTCGGTGGCGTCGCCGTCGGACAGCCATGGCGGCTCGTGGAAGCCGAGCCCGATGCCGTGCCCCTGCCGGTGGCGGATGTGCTCGGCCAGCCCGGCCTCCTCGATGACCTTCAGGCAGCGGCGGTTGGCCTCCTCGCAGGTGGTGCCGGCGACGAGCGCCTCGGTGCCGGTCTCCTGCGCCTCGCGGACGGCCTCGTAGTAGCGGGCCTGCCGCGGGCTCGGCTCGCCGATGACGAACGTGCGCTCGCTCTCGACGAACCTGCCGCCGACGGCGCAGCCGAGCGAGAGCATGAACGTCTCCCCCGTGCGCAGCCGGTCTCCGCCGGGCAGGCGGTGCGGCTGGGCCGAGTTGGGGCCGCCGTAGACGAGGCCGCCGGTGAGCATGGGCACGACGACGACGTCCGTGTGCCCGGCGTACATGAGGGAGCTGCCGTGGGAGATGACGTGGGAGGCCAGCTCCGTCTCGGTGGGCAGGTCGCCGCCTGCCTCGACGGCCGCCCTGACCAGCTCGACGCCGGCCTCGATCATCGCGTCGGCGATGCGGGCGGCCTCCTCGTGCAGGGCGATCTCCTCGGGGAGTTTGCGCAGCCGTACGCGGCCGACCGCGTTGGAGGCCGACCAGCGGGTGCCGGGGAACGCCTCGGCCAGTGCCTGCGCCCTGGCGACGCTGGTGGAGGGCGCGTACGCGGCCTGGCCCGGCGCGCGCACGTGCCCGGCCAGCACCGCGAACGGCGACCTGACGCCGGGGAACTCGGGATAGGCGACGATCTCGGCCCGCGCTCCCTGGTCCGCGGCGTACTCCCGTTCCAGGTCGGGCACGAGCAGCACCGGGTCTCCGTCGAGCGGCAGCCAGCAGGCGACCGGGCGTTCGTTCGGGAAGTGGTGGAAGCCGGTCAGGTAGGCGACGTCGAGCGGGTCGTCGAGCACCATCGCCGCCAGGCCCTCGGCGGACATCTCGGCCCGGACCCGGCCGAGTGCTCCGGCGTAGAAGGCGCCGGGCAGCTTCTGGGAGAAGGTCATGCATCGCTCCTGTGGTTGCGCGCGTCGTTGTAGGCCACGGAGAGCAGGGTCGTGGACAACACCAGCAGCAAGATCGCCGCCGATGGGAAGAGGGTGGTCCACCAGGCGGAGGCGAGGGAGCCCGACTGCTGCGCCTTGTGCAGGATCGTGCCCCACGACCAGCTGTTCGGGTCGCCCAGGCCGAGGAAGGAGAGCCCGGCCTCGGCGAGCACGGCGCGGGAGGTGGTCAGGACGACGGACACGCCGACGACGGGGACGACGCCGGGCAGCAGGTGCTTGCGGACGATCCACCACGACGAGCCGCCGACGACCTTGGCCGCCGACACGAACGGCATGGGCACGATCGCCAGCGCCTGCGAGCGCACCACGCGGGCCACCTCAGGCCAGCTGAACAGCGCGATGACGACGACCAGTGTGCGCACGCTCGGCCCGGCCAGCGCCGCCACCAGGATCATCAGCGGCAGCATGGGCAGCGACAGGGACAGGTCCACCAGCACGCCGAGCGGCGTGTCGAGCCGCCTGAAGTAGGCGGCGCTGACGCCGATCAGCAACCCGATGACGATGGCCAGCACGGACGCGCTGAGGCCGACCGCCATGCTGACCCGGGTGCCCCACACGACCTGGGCGAACACGTCCTGCCCGATGTCGTCGGTGCCGAACCAGTGCGCGGCCGACGGCGGCTGCGAGGTGTCGGAGCCGTACCCCTCGGGGAAGGGCGCGAGCAGCGGCGCGAGGACGGCGACCAGGGACAGCAGGAGGAGCACGGCCCCGCTGCCCACGCCGAGCGGGTTGCGGCGGAAGGCGGACCAGGTCCGCTGACGGGGGGTGAGCTCGACCGTGGTCATGAGGTACGCACCCTGGGATCGAGGATTCCGTAGGCCACGTCCGTGATGAGGTTGGCCACCACGACGGCGGCGGCGAGCAACACGAACGCGCCCTGCAGGACGGGGAAGTCGAGCTGGCCGACCGCCTCGAAGACGGCCCGGCCGATGCCCGGATAGGCGTAGATGGTCTCGGTCAGCACCGCGCCGCCGACCAGGGTGCCGAGCTGGAGGCCGGCGATCGTGGTGGTCGGCAGC
This sequence comes from Nonomuraea mesophila, assembly GCF_004352805.1. Lineage (NCBI taxonomy): Bacteria > Bacillati > Actinomycetota > Actinomycetes > Streptosporangiales > Streptosporangiaceae > Nonomuraea > Nonomuraea mesophila. The sequence continues at coordinate 4,662 of NZ_SMLD01000080.1, read as the reverse complement.
AGCGCGTTGCGCAGGGCGTGCTTCCACACGACCTTGCCCGGTTTGACGCCCTTCGCCTTGGCCAGCGACACGTAGTCCTCGCCGAGCGCGTCGATCAGCGTGGTGCGCATCGTCAGGACGTAGCCGCCGAGCTGGATGAGCACCAGCGACAGGCACGGCAGCACCAGGTGGTGCAGCATGCTGAGGGTGGCGGCGAAGCCGGTGGCGTCGAGGTCGACCGCCCCGCCGATGGGGAACCAGCCGAGCCAGACGCCCAGCACGTACATGAGGAAGATGCCGACGCTCGGCACGAACAGCGACTGCGCGGTGACGCCGGTGAGCTGGATCACGCGGTCCATCCAGCCCTTGGCCCGGGTGGCGGCGAGCACGCCGAGCGGAATGCCCAGCGCGATCGTCACCACCATGGCCGAGATCGTCAGGATCAGCGTCCAGGGCAGCCGCTCCATGAGCACGGTGGTCACCGGGACCGACTGCCGGAACGACATGCCGAGGTTGCCCTGCAGCAGCTGCCCGAGATAGTTGAGGTACTGCACGCCGAGCGGCTGGTCCAGGCCGAAGTCGGCGAGCAGCTTCCGGCGCAGTTCCTCGGTCATGTTCGGGTCGGCCACGGCCAGTACCGGGTCGCCGGGCAGCAGGCGCACCAGGAAGAACGTGACCGTGACCGCGAACCAGAGGGTGAGCAGGCCGCGGGCCAGCCGGATGCCGATGAACCGCATGGGATCAGCCCGCCGGCTTCGCCGCGGCGAGGGAGAGCGGGTTCAGGATGGACAGCAGCTCACTCGGCATCGGCTTGAAGCCGGTCCACTTCGTGGAGTGGGCGATGTTGAACGTCTCCACGTAGAGGACGTTGTCGTAGACCTGGTCGTGGATGATCCTGGCGGCCTCCTGGACCGGCTTCCTGGCCTCCTCCTGGGTGAGCGCCCGCTGGGCCTGGTCGATCAGGTCGTCCAGCTTGGGGTCGCTGACCTGGGCGTAGTTGATGAACCCGCCGGTCTTGAAGGCGAGGCCGAGGTTGGCGGGCGGGTTGTCCATGACCGCCCACGAGCCGGCGTAGATGTCGAAGTCCCGCTTGGCGGTCTTGTCGAGGTAGGTGTTGCGCTCCAGGCCCTGCAGCTTGATCGTGATCCCGGCCTTCTTCGCCGCGTCGCGGACCATGGGGGCCCAGCGGGCGATGTTCGGGTCGGCCTGGTCGTAGATCATGTTCAGGCTGAGGTTGCTCACGCCCGCCTCCGCCAGCAGTTTCTTGGACTGCTCGGGGTCGAAGGCGTACTCCTTCGCCGCGGGGTCGGCGTAGTCGGGCAGCGAGGGGGTGAGCACGCTGGAGTTGGACGACTTGGCGTAGCCCTTGAGCGCGATCTTCCTGATGGCCTCGTAGTCGACGGCGTGCGCGAGCGCCCTGCGGACGCGGACGTCGTTCAGCGGCTTGCGCTTGGTGTTGTACTGCAGGTGCGCCCAGCCCAGCGACGGGATCTCCTGGAGCTTGACCTTCGGGTCGTTCTTCAGCTCGGCCGCGGTGGCGGGCGGCAGCACGTTGCCGATGAGGTCGATCTCGCCGTTGCGCAGGGCCAGCACCTCGGTGTTCACGTCGGGGAAGACCCGGAAGACGACCTCCTTGACCGCCGGCTTGCCGGGGCCGAAGTCGTCGACGCGTTCCATGATGTAGCGCTGGCCGCGCTCGACCTTGGTCAGCTTGAACGGGCCCGCGCTCACCCAGTCGGAGTCGTTGGCGAACTTCTGCACGCTGGGCGCCTTCTCGAACACGTGCTTGGGCACGATCGGCAGCCAGAAGCCGACGTTGTCCAGGAACGTGCCGTCCGGGCGGCTGAGGGCGAACTCGACCTCGGTGGGCGAGACGGCCTTCGCCTTGTCCAGCGCCGTGATGAGCCCGGCGACCACGCCGAACTTCTCCTTCTGCACCGCCGTCACCGAGAACACCACGTCGTCGGCGGTGACCGGCTTGCCGTCGGACCACTTCATGTCGTCGCGCAGCTTGACCGTGGCGGTCTTGCCGTCGTCGGAGTAGGACCACTCCGTCGCCAGGTAGGGGACGCGCTTGCCGTCGCCGTCCATCTGGGTCAGGTGCGGGTACATCAGGCTGGTGACCCACGAGTCCGTACGGCTGTTGCCGACCAGCGGGTTGTAGTTGACCACGTCGGCGGTGGTGCCGATGGTCAGCCGGCCGGCCTCGGCGGGCGCGCCGGACCCGCCGGTCGACTCCGACGAGCCGGGCACGCTCGGGGCGCACGCGGCGGACAGCGCGACGGCCAGAGCGGCCAGCGCACCCAGGACGGTGGCACGTCTCATCAGATCCAGACCTCTTCCAGCACGCGCATGACGTTGCCGCCGACCACCTTGGTGATCTCCTCGTCGGAGTAACCGTGGGTGACCAGCCAGGCGATGATGTTCCAGAAGCACTCGGCGGGGTTCTCCAGGCCGTCGACGTACGGCACCTTCTCGTAGGCGATGCCGGCGTGCGCCTCGTTGAGCGACAGGTGCTCGGCGAACGTGTCGTGCAGTCCGACGTGGTCGCCGAAGAGCGTGTCGGGGCCGAACGCGACGTGGTCGATGCCGACCAGGTCCACACAGTACGTGAAGTGGTCCATGACCGACTCCAGGCTGTGACGGGGGTGGTCGGGCGACAGCGTCGTGTGCGGGGCCGCCTCCAGGCCGATCACGCCGCCGCGCTCGGCCGCCGCCTTGATGACGGAGTCGGGCTTCATGCGGTTGGTCGGCCAGACCGCGCGGGCGCCCGCGTGGGTGATGAGGATCGGCTTGGAGGAGTGGCGGATGGTGTCGAGCGAGGTCTGGTCGCCGGAGTGGGAGACGTCGATGGCGATGCCCAGTTTGTTCATGCGGCGCACGGCCTTCTCGCCGAACAGGGTCAGGCCGCCGTCGCCGCGCTCCTTGAGGCCACTGCCGAGGGTGTTGGCCTCGCTGTAGGCGATGCCCATCTGCCGTACGCCGAAGCCGTACAGCATGTCGATCCTGTCGACCTCGTTCTCGATCATGGTGGCGGCCTCGAGGGCGAGCACGAGGCCGATGCGGCCGCTGGAGTGCGCCTCGTGCACGTCGGCCAGGCGCTCGACCTTGATGACGTAGTCCTGGTGGGCGAGGTCCGACAGGCGCATGCCGATGTCGGCGACCACGTCGTTCCACTTCCAGCCGGCCTGGCTGGTGATGCAGCAGGTGCCGTCCATGAGGTTGTCGAAGACGACGGTCATGCCGGAGCGGGCCAGGCCCTCGTAGCCGGTGTGGTGGCGGGCGGTGCGGTTGTAGTCGACGGTCTGGCGGATGTCGTCGGGGAACACCGACGGGTGGTCGTGCAGGGAGACGACGAGGTTGTCGGTCAGCAGGCGGCGCGCGCGCTCCGACTGCTCGGTGGTGAGCTCGGGCCCCTGGTACGCGGGGACCCGGCCGAGTTCGGGCGCCAGGTCGAACGCGCGGTAGTCGGTGCCCGCCTCCAGGTATTGGTAGGAACGGTAGCCCTTGTAGCTCTTCGCGGCTTCCAGCACTTGGTATCCCCTCTTGTCCGATTGCCGGAAGTTTGCCAGGATCGGGCGCATAAGACAACATCGATGGTGTTTTTCGGCGTCAGAAGAGAATCACACGCCATCATTCGGCACAGTGAATCGATCGGCGCAGCGAGGAAGGGGTGCGGTGGGCGAGTCACCGGTTCTGGAGATCCGCGACCTCCACGTCACGTTCACCGCGCGCGGGCGGGAGATCCACGCGGTACGCGGGGTGGACCTGACCATCGAGCGCGGCCAGACGCTGGCCCTGCTCGGCGAGTCGGGCTCGGGCAAGTCCGTCACCGCCAAGGCCGTCATGGGGCTGCTCGACCAGCCCGGCGTGGAGGTGCGCTCGGAGACCGCCCGGCTCGGCGGACGCGACCTGCTCGCCATGTCCGCCGAGGAACGCCGGGCGCTGCGCGGCAGCGCCATGACCCTGGTCTTCCAGGACGCCCTGTCGGCGCTCAACCCGGTGCTCAGCATCGGCGACCAGATCGGGGAGCTCTTCCGCGTGCACCAGGGGCTGTCCCGCAAGGAGGCGAGGGCACGCTCGGTCGAACTGCTCGACCTGGTGGGCATCCCGGCGGCGGCCACCCGGATCGGCGACTACCCCCACCAGTTCTCCGGAGGCATGCGGCAGCGCATCCTCGTCGCCATGGCGGTGGCGCTGGAACCCGACCTGATCATCGCCGACGAGCCGACCACCGCCCTTGACGTCACCGTGCAGGCACAGATCCTGGAGCTCATCGACCGGCTGCGGCGCGAGCTCGGCACCGCCGTCCTGCTCATCACCCACGACCTGGGAGTGGCCGCCGAGGTCAGCGACCGGGTCGCGGTGATGTACGCGGGCCGGATCGTGGAGAGCGGCCAGGCCGAGGAACTGTACGACCTGCCGGCCCACCCGTACACGGCCGCGCTGCTCGCCGCCGTGCCCGACCTGGACAGGCCGGCGGCGGAGCTGCGCGCCATCCCCGGGGCGCCGCCCAGCCCCGCGCTCACCCCGCCCGGATGCTCGTTCGCTCCTCGCTGCGAGCGGGCGAGCGACGTGTGCACCGGCACCCGCCCGGTGCTCGCGCCGCTCGGGACCGGAACCGGCCGGTACGCCGCCTGCCACCACGTGAAGGAGATGCTCCATGGCGCCCCCGCCTGAACC